>NZ_JASDDJ010000024.1 GCF_030407455.1 Psychrobacter sp. 5A.1 | reverse complement strand
AATGGCACCGTGCCACAAGTGGGTTACACCGTGACCGATGCTGAAGGCAACACCGACAGCACCACCTTAGACATCACTGTCACACCAGTCAATGATGCGCCAGTGGCTGTGGATGATGAAAGACTGGATCAAATATTTGGTAATGCAATTACTGTTGCTGTAGTCGGAAACGACACTGATGCTGAAAATGATCTTGACCCAACCAGCGTGGTGATCACGCTATCGCCAGCGGGTGGCACCATTGCCGCTGACGGTAAATCAGTTGATGTAGCCAGCGAAGGCGTATGGACGGTTGACCCAGTATCAGGTGATATCACCTTTACCCCAGAAGCAGGCTTCACGGGCAACCCAACCCCAATCAGCTACACGGTTGAAGATACAACTGATCTATTATCTAACGAAGCGACTGTCACCATCGACTATGACCAATTGACTAAGATTGAAGTGGAACCACCAGGTCGCGTTTCTGAAGAAGGGTTAGCAGGAGGCAATCCAGACTCTGATCCAAATCCAGAGCTTGATACCACTGACTCATTAACTGATTCCGATAATAATTGGATCAAAGTAACGGACACGGATACCAGTCTTACTGACTCTGTTGTTAAATTTGTATTACCAACCGTGGATAACGGCATTACGAGTCAAGGCAACCCAGTGGTTTTCAGAATTGATCCAACTACGGGTGACATCATTGGTGAATATACCTATATAGACAGCGCTGGTGCCACTCAAGTTCAGAATGTACTGACCGTCGGTTTAAATGGTAGTAAAGAGGCTATTGTTGATGGCTATCAGTTTGGATACAACGTCACATTGGGTGCACCTGTAGATCATGCTCAAGGTGACAATATTGAAGGCATACTGTCTGTGAATTTTGGTATTGAGGTGTTTGAAAATGCCACAGCTGCCAATCCTCTGATTACATCTGATGAGTTGCTGGCTATCATCGAAGATGATTCTCCTGCTCCCCAACCAGTTGTTTGGAACGTTGATGTTCAGCAAGAAACCGTTACCATCACTGGTTTGCAAACAGGCTTTACTGAAACATTATTTTCTCAGCCAGCAGCGACAGCAACAGGTTATCTAGTGGCTAATAATCCTGCAGCTGGTAGTGCTGGTACTACGGTCTCATCTAGGGATTATGGTGCAACGGGAATATTGTCTGCAGAACAAGATGCGACGTATACAGCACCTGATGGAAATACCTACATAGACGCTATGGATGAAGGTATTTACTGGGGTAGACCAGGAGATGCCGACAGCTCTCCTGCAGGCTATACCACCTATGAAAGCACCAACTATCAAGGTGCAGGTGAAGAAATTAAGTTTGAAAGCGATATTGATTTAGGTGATTTCTCACATATTAATTTTGGTATCTTTGGAGATGGCGGTACTTTGATTAATACGATACTAAATATCAACTTTACGGTTGATGTTAATGGTAACTCGGAGCCAGTCAATGTCGATTATTTGTTGAAACATAACGAAACGCCCAATAACTTAACGGCTGCTTCCTATGGTTTAGATTCTACAATTTACTCAGATGTGTTTGTTCAAAGTGATTTCATTGTTATACCAAATGCTTCTCAGGTTGTAGAGATTGCTGGTCAGCAATATAACCTTGATTTAATGCTCGTGAATAAAGATCCTAACGCTGCTATCGACTCTGATAAAAACAAGGCGTTTTTGAAGGCATATCAAAATAACAATGGCGTCGATGACAATGGTGATGGGCTAATTGATCAGTCAATGTATTCTACTCTTGGTAAGTTAATTAATGGGTTCAATGATCAGGCTGCGAATGGTACTTTTTACTATAACTTGAATGGTAACGGCACTATAGGAGATGTAGGCGACGCGCAATATGTAGGCGATACGACAGGTGGCTATAGATATACCGTTATCGGTAACAGTAATTTTGCTTATATGGATTTAGACAGAGACTTAGTCTCAGATGGCATTGATTTCGATGGTGATAACATCATTGATACTGTTCTAGATACTGCTGGTAATCTCGACTATGTTGTCTTTAGTACGAATGGCAGACGCGCTGAAGATACCAATAATGACGGTATTATTGATAAATATGACAGTGATGGTGATAACATCGTTGATACCGACTTTGCTTTGAATGAGTACGATCCTGCTTTAGATGATGAAGGTACTTTTGTGGTCAATAGTGAAGAAGGTCAGGAAAATATCTATGACATCATCGGTAAATTAACGCCTCTGAACCCTTTACCTAAGTTAGATAATAATATCGTCATTGAAGGAAAGGTAGCGGTTGGTGGTGATGCGGTTGATTATCTCAACTCGACTACCACTGGTATTGTCTGGTCAGGTGTGTCAACAACTGATAGTGATGGAGCGATTGCAGTTATCGATACCGATGGTGACACGACCAATTATGAATTCCAAACGGACTACGGATTATTTATTGGCTATGCTGATGGTAGTTATAAGTTTGATCCAGTGGAAAACATTGCAGATATCGTCACGCCTGGCGTAGATGATATTGATGTATTCTCATTTGCTTATCAGGACTCTGATGGTGACATGGCCAACTCAACAGTTACCTTAAACTATAATGAGTACGCAACACCGCAAAGCCCAGATTCAATAGATGATATTGCGCCACGTGGTACCGCTGATAATGACTATTTGGTCGGTACTAACCAAGCAGAAACGCTAAGTGGTGGCAAAGGAGACGATACGTTAATTGGCCTGAGTGGTGCAGATAGATTGCTGGGTGGTGACGGTAACGATATTTTGATATTTGATAAAAATGATATCGAAATTAACGGCGGCGAAAACTCAGATGGTAGCCTAGACAATGATACCTTGGTGATTACTGATACGAGTATTGTGTCTAGTATCGATTTGAGTAACGTGACTAATTTTGAAACCATCAATATGACCAATGATACCGCCCAAACGCTTAGCTTAGGATTGAGCGATGTTATTAGCATGACGGATACTAATAACGAATTGTTTATCAAAGGCGATAGTATTGATGCTGTCAATGTGTCTGGTATGACTAAGTCTGGTACTTCTGACCAAGCGGGTTATGATCTGTATCAGGACAGTGGTAATTTGGCGAAGTTGTACATTCAGACTGCTGTAGATGACAATGTTATCTGATAATGACATTTAAGCTGTAAAAAAACGCTCCTAAAAGGGAGCGTTTTTTTGTATGGGTTTAGGTCATAGATAGTCTTTATCGGTGCAATATTCAATATTCAATAGACCCTAAACTACTACAGCGTTACCCATCCCTAGATGTACGACTTGTACAATCTGCAGTCAGCTGCCATGTATCCGTTTTAGACTTTTTTGACTGTAGCTAGGGCATGTCCTCAATTCAATCGATAGTTATCTAAATGGGTTAAAAATGGCTAAATCTTGCCAAATGGCGTCAAATAGCTGACTAATATCTCGATATTATCTGCGCTATTTTCCTTGTTTGACTGCGATTTATCTCATTTTTATCACCATTTTTAAAATGAGGACACGCCCTAGTATATGCAGGGGTTAGCCAAGTATTTTAGGAACACTCCCATACTCACCATCAGCGTAGCATTGAAGGTAAAGCGAGCGATTTTTAGTTAATGATAATTGTTTTTGTTATCGTTTACGAGTAAAATCAGTTTTTATTGCTGTTTGATCATCAAAAAATTGAGCTATCACCAATAATCGATAAGCAATGATTTTTATTAAATATACCTTTATCAATAATGAGAGCTTATATGCTACGTGCAGATCAACTGACTATCAACCGTCAAGGAAATACTCTATTAGACAATGTGAGCTGTGAGATTGATACCAATCAATTGGTGGCTTTGGTTGGGCATAATGGCTCTGGCAAGTCGACCTTGATAAAAGCGTTAGCGGGCGAAATGGCAAGTAGTAGCGGCACTATCACATTAGATGAGCACAGTATTAATGATTACGGCAATAAAGAACTGGCGCGGCAAATGGCATATCTGCCGCAGCAGTTGCCAGAAGCTGCTGGATTCACGGTGCGTGAGTTGGTCATGCTAGGGCGCTATCCCCATCAAAAATGGCTGCAAAAGCCCACCCAAATTGATAAAGATAAAGTGGCACAAGCATTAAAGGTGACTCAAACCGAAGCCTTCGCTGATCGAATCACGGCCACGCTATCAGGTGGTGAGCGCGCTCGTGCTTGGCTTGCCATGTGTCTGGCACAGGATACCCGTTACCTGTTGCTCGATGAGCCACTTGCTGCCCTCGATATGCATTATCAAATCGAGGTCATTCAGCTCATTCGTCGTTTGGTGGACGAGCAAGGCTTGAGCGTGGTAATTATTATCCATGATATTAATTTGGCCGCGCAGTATGCGGATCGAATCATTGCGCTGAAAAATGGCCGAGTGTGTCACAACGGTGATATCGCCAGCACCATGCAACCTACCGTGCTACACGATATTTTTAATGTCGATATGCAATTACTCAGTCATCCCATTACTGGGCAGCCTGTCGCAGTCGCTTAGCCTCTAATTATTGCTTCTTATTTCTAACTCGCTTACAAAGATATGCTTCTATGCTTCCTCTTTTTTATACAGAACAATCATCCAAGTATCCAACAGTCACGTCAGCTACTGTGACAGTATTTAAGTGGTTTTTTCTCTCATTGTGCTTAGTATTGACAGCCTGTGATAGCCCAACACCCACGCAAAAAAATACGGATCAGCTCGATGAATCATCGTCTACTCTTACCTCAAAAGCAGAAAACCGTCACAGTGATAGACTCAACATCGTCTCTCCTGACTGGGGTAATGCGGCGACTTTGACAGCGATGGGGCATGCGCCGATTGCGACAGGCGATGTGAGGGTTTGGGACAGATGGGTTGGTAGCCCTAAGCTGCCGACGTCAATAACAGACTTAGGCATCCGCTATCAGCCCAATGCTGAGCTAATCGCTCAACTGCCTGTCGATATGGTCATAGACAACTACTTTTATGAGCATGCACGCAACTTATACGGCGATGTGCCTGCAGAATCTGTGATGTCTGCGGCAAAAGGAGAGACAGCAACGTGGACGGACTATACCGAACCAACGCGAGAGCTAGGTGCACTCATTGACAACCCAAAAATGGCTGAAGACTATATTGCACAAAGTCAAAAAGATATCCGTCATGCCAGTCAAAAATTTCAGCAGCGCTATCCAAAAGTCAAAAAGTTTGCGGTGGTACAGTTTGCGGATGCCAATAATATGCGTATGTATGTGGCAAACAGTTTGTTTCAACCTGCCTTAAAACAAATGGACAAAGAGCTTGTGGTATTGGGCAAGGGTAATCAGTGGGGATTTGTGCCGATAAGAATGGGAGATTTGACAAAACTAGATGATGAGACCTGCTTGTTAATTATCGATCCATTAAGCCCAATCACTAGAGCTGAAATTGATGACAGCTTGATTTGGCAGCGCCTAGGTTATGGCAATACCCGCTGTGTGGGCGAGCTACCACCAGTATGGATTTATGGCGGGATGTCGTCATTGGTCAGCCTAGCAAATAACTTGTCAGAAGTTTCATTAAAAGGCGGGGAAGTACTATGAGCGCCAATGTAGACACTCACAACAACCACAATAATCACCTCAATAACCACACCGATAGTGCTCATACTATGACATCAGCCTCTCAATCAGCAACGGTTTCAAAACCCTCATCAACGTCATCAACGTCATCAACGTCATCATTAAAACAGTCATCGCCGCCACCGAATCAACCCAAACCTCAAACTTCTCTATTTACCAATATATCTTGGCGACTGTGGGTCATGCTCATCGGATTAACGGCTCTATCATTATGGAGCAGTTGGGTACTGATAGATCAAGAATGGACGCGCCCATTCCGTGATTTGTTGATACCAAGCTCGCAATTGGACATTGCCAGTATGGCGATACAGCTGCATATCGTGGCGACCAGTGTGGTGGCGTTATTAGCTGGCGGGCTGTTAGGCGTGGTCAGTATTTTGCTACAGCAATTGGTAAAAAACCCTTTAGCATCCGATACGACGCTAGGGGTGGGCGTTGGTGCGCAGTTGGCCATGCTCATCGTCACGTTGTTTTTGCCAAGCTTGGCCATTTATGGCGGACTTTATGTGGCCTTTGTGGGGGCTATCATCAGTATGAGTCTAGTGTTTGCGTTATCAGCACCCAGTCGGTTTAACCCATTGATTTTGATACTGGCTGGTTTGGTGGTCAATATTTTGCTGGCAGCCGTGGCCAATGTATTGGTGTTGTTTTTCGCTGAGCGTAGTAATGGCATGCTGTCATGGGCGGCTGGGTTTTTGGCACAAAACAGTTGGCATACCAGTATCGCGTTAGTCGTTACTGCAGCGTTGATGGCGATAGTATGTCTGCCCTTATTAAAACCATTGACCATCATGAGTCTAGATGACACCCAAGCAAAACGTTTGGGCGTTCCTATTAATGGTATTCGCGCACTTGTCGTGTTGATTGTGGCAATTGTGACTGCTTTAGTGATTAGTGAAGTTGGCTTGATTGGATTCATTGGTCTTGGTGCGGCAAGTTTGGTCAATGCACTGGGCATTTCTTCTATTGGTAAGCGTTTGGCCGCAGCATTTGGGTTGGGAGCGCTGCTGTTATTGTTGACCAGTAATGTCGCATTATTGCTTGAGCCAATACTTGATATGCAAATTCCAGCTGGTGCCATGACAGGTATCTTGGGTGCACCGTTGATTATTTGGTTGATGTTGCGTCAGCGTCGCGAGCGGATAGAGACAGTGACGCCTATGCTTGCGGGTAAGCATACATCCATTGCATTTTGGCGATGGGGTGTTGGGGTGCTCGCCCTTATCCTGCTGGCTTGTCTTTTTGTACAAGACATTAATGGTTGGGGGCTCAGTACAGACTGGGCGCTCACTCAGCAGTACCGCTTACCTCGTAGTTTGAGCGCTGCGGCCACAGGCTTGATGTTGGCAGTTGCAGGCGTGCTACTGCAAACTTTAACGCGTAACCCCATGGCCAGTCCTGAGGTATTGGGTGTCAGTTCGGGTGCCGCACTTGGGGTCATTTTAGGGTTTTTATTATTACCAAGTTTAGGGCTATCCGCTGGAGCAGGGACGCTATTAATCTCAGGATTGTCAGGTGCGATGGCTGTGCTGCTATTGATTATTTGGCTAGCACGCAGGGTCAGCTCAGGTTATTTATTATTGGTGGGCATAGGCATTGCCGCCATGATGGATGGGGTGATGCATATGGTCAAGCTCTCAGGAGACCCGCGTTTAGAGGCGATGCTCAGCTGGCTATCAGGGACAACTTATAGCGCCCAGCCCAGTACGGTATGGTATCTCATTGGTATTGCATCTATCTTATTTGCACTCAGTTTACTGCTGATTAAACCTTTGCGAGTTCTTGGGTTAGGTGCAGGTGTGGCGCGTAATCTAGGTGTGGCAGTCACGCCAGTTACCTTGTCGCTATTGGCATTAGTGGCAGCGCTTAGTACGGCCAGTACACTTGCCGTTGGCCCGTTGAGCTTTATTGGTTTGATGGTGCCACATTTGGCTACTTCACTCGGTGCCGTCAAGCTTGAACGACAATTGCCATTAGCTGCACTTTTAGGGGCAGGCGTGATGGTAATAGCAGATTGGATTGGTCGTTATGTTATTTTCCCTTATGAGCTACCGGCGGGTACGATTGCTGCCATTATTGGTGGTGGCTACTTTTTATGGCTCATTCGTAAGGTGCCAGCCTCAGCCTTTAGATAGCTACTAGCAAATAATTCAAGCGAGCATAGATGGTTTTAGAACTGTCTGTGCTTATTGGCTGTGTGTCACTGAGCGGTCGACGGTCTGTGATGGTCACCAAAACACTTTTCTTTATTATTTTTACCTCTCGAAAAACCAATAAATTGGGTTGACAGCAAATCATAGGTAGTAGATACTACACCGCATTAAAGATAATGATTATCATTTATATTATCATTCAATATAAGAAAACAGTATTTTAAGAAGTAAGCGTCAAAATTTACTTTTGAATGTTTACCCAAGACGACTGACAATAACAAGGCTGAAGCTATGGACACGATCCTCTTAGACGAACCACTTGATAACGAATGCTACTTACATCGTCAAGAAAAATTTGAATCGAAGGTTCGCAGTTATCCACGTAAGCTACCTTTTGCGATTCAATCAGCCAAAGGGGCGTGGATTACCGATGTGGAAGGTAATGAGTATATCGACTGTCTATCAGGCGCTGGCACGCTGGCACTTGGACACAATCATCCCGTAGTCACAGAAAGTATCAAAGTGCTATTAGACAGCAACCTACCGATGCATACATTGGACATTACCACACCGTTAAAAGACAAATTCAGCGAGTTTATGTATAAGTTACTCGCTACCAATAGCGATGAGTATTGCTTGCAGTTTTGCGGGCCGACAGGCGCTGATGCGGTAGAAGCGGCTATTAAACTCGCCAAACAAGTCACTGGTCGTTCAGGTGTTGTTAGCTTTAGCGGTGGCTATCATGGTATGACGCATGGCGCGCTGGCTGTGACAGGGAACTTGGCACCTAAACAAGGTATCGAAGGTCTGATGAGCTCGGTACAGTTCTTGCCTTATCCCAATATGTATCGCTGCGCGTTTGGCTTGCCTTTTGAGCAAAGCATCCACGCCCATATGCGCTACTTTGAAAACTTCTTAAAAGATGTAGAGAGCGGTGTGGTGAAACCAGCCGCGGTCATTTTGGAAGTCATACAAGGGGAAGGCGGTGTCAACCCTGCGCCCATAGAATGGCTGAAGCATGTGCGCCGAGTGACAAAAGAGCTAGGCATCATGCTGATTATTGATGAAGTGCAAACAGGGTTTTGCCGCACAGGACGTTGGTTCGCTTATCAATATGCGGATATTGATCCCGACATGATTGTGATGTCAAAAGCAATCGGTGGTGGTCTGCCACTTGCGGTACTGGGTATCAAAAAACAATACGATGTATGGCAGGCGGGCAATCATTCTGGTACGTTTAGAGGCAATCAATTAGCCATGGCGACTGGCCTTGCCACCCTCAATTACTTAAAAGACAATAACGTTGCTGATTATGTTTTAGAAATAGGCGCATGGTTCATGTCGCAGCTAAAAATACGCCAACAGCGCTATCCAAAAATGGGCCAAGTCAGAGGGCGTGGTCTCATGATTGGCATAGAGATTGTCAATCCCAGCCTACCTAAGCAAAATGACGGTAGCTATCCAGCAGACAGCGATGTGGCTGCCAAAATCCAACAAGCGTGTTTCAAACATGGATTGGTGATTGAAAAGGGCGGTCGCGGTGGCACCGTACTGCGGTTGTTACCGCCCCTTAATATAACCAAAGATGAGCTGCAGCAAGTCTTGCAAAGGCTCGATATGGCGCTAGAAGACAATCAATAGTATTGCCAGCGCCTTAGCATGATTCACACATTTATAAAAAAACTCTGATAACAACTCTAATAACGACTCTAATAATAAGTCACTTATTTTCGATTTATACAATCGTAGAATAGGACGGGTGAGGACATTTTGCATTTATTAAACCAGCAAACCAGTGAACAATATGTCACGCATATGCAAAAAACCAGCGCTGTTATCAAACAGTGGCTAGACGATAATAACGTGTATTTGGGCGGCACACCGCAACAAGTGCAAGCAACCAATGCCTTTAGCATCCGTGAGCAAGGCCGAGACATCGACACGATACTCGCTGATATTCAAAGTAAGTTTTTACCCAGTTGTGTGTCGACGGCCAATGCGAATTGCTTAGCCCACTTACATCCACCCACACTGGTCATCGGTCAGATTGCTGAGATGATTATAGCGGCCACGAACCAAAGTATGGACTCGTGGAACCAAAGCCCAGCAGCGACCTATATCGAAAAAGACTTAATCCATTGGCTGTGTCAACGTTGTCAGTTTGATGACATCTCTGGTGCCCTCTTTGATGAACAGATAGGCCATAACGCTGGTGGTGTCTTTACCAGTGGCGGTACGCAAAGTAATTTGATGGGTCTACTCCTAGCACGCAATCAATTCTATAAAGCTAAGGGCGTTGATGTGCAAAAGGATGGTCTGATGGGTCAGTCTGTTGGCGCAATCCTGTGCTCAGACCAAGCGCACTTTTCTATCGAAAAAAACGCGGCGCTATTAGGTTTAGGTCAAAAATCCGTCATTAAAATAGCGACCGATGCATCAGGTGCCATGCTGATGTCTGATTTACAACATCAGATAGATAAGCTGGGTGCTGACAATGTGATGGCCATCATCGCAACCGCTGGCACAACGGACTTGGGTGCTATTGATCCTCTAATGTCTATTGGTAAAATCTGCCGTGATGAACAGATATGGCTACATGTCGATGCGGCATGGGGCGGGGCATTGCTACTATCACAGCGCTATCGACACTTAATTGAGGGTCTGAATCAAGCTGACTCTATCACCTTGGACTTTCACAAACATTTCTTCTTGCCGATTAGCTGTGGTGCTTTTCTCTTACGAGACAATCAAAATTTTGAGAGTATTCGCCATCATAGCGAATATCTAAACTCTGCTGATGACGAACAAGACAATATTCCAAACTTGGTGACGTACTCTTTGCAGACCACACGCCGATTCGATGCCTTAAAACTGTGGATGGCGCTGGACTTACTGGGAACGGATGACTATGCAACTTTGATTGATAGCTGTCTGGATACCGCCAAGCAAGCGGCACAGCTAATTGATGCAAATGAAAATTTTGTACTGGTACATGAGCCTATTATCAGCAGTGTTTTGTTTTACTTTACACCTAAAGATACCGCGCTATCTGATGACCAACTCGCACAGCTCAATCGCCACATTGCACAAGAATTATTGGTCAATAACATTGCCAATGTAGCCACCACCCAGTTTGAGCAGCGCCTTTGCCTTAAATTCACCATTCTAAATCCCAATACCCAAATCAATGATATTGCAGACATCATTGAGCAGATGGCTATTGCTGGTTTTAACCGACTCAATTCTGACAACCTGAACGTTGATGGGAAGAAATAACATGATGCAGCATAAAACGCTTGATCGACTTACACTACAAAATCTAATCAATGCTTACTGTTTTGAGACTGGGCGCGGCGATATTATTGCCGTAGAGCAGCAGGATGATATACAGAAGCAGGCCTCACAAAACAAGCCTCTATTAGTGCTAATGCTATTGCCTTCGAACACGGTAATGGTCGTACCTGTCGATAGCGTGAGCCAATTGGGTCAGCATCGTTTGGCGGGCACGCCGCTTACATTAAATAAGCAGGTCAGCATACGATCAGACTCAAAATTAGACACGCAACTGGACGACCCTTTGCAAAACAGCCGATGGATAAAATCCTCTGCTATGAGTTTAGCGTCTTTGATTATTGAAGACATCGTGCATCGTTATAAAGAGAAAGCGACGCTAGATGCCAATGGTGTATTAAAGCGCTGGATTGAGAGTTATGAGGGGCTACAGATTATTTTAGAGCATCGCAATGATGAGATTGATGACATCATTGACTATCAGCAAGACTTTATTCAGACTGAACAAAACCTTATTTACGGTCATGCCATGCATCCTACACCCAAAGGCCGTGCTGGTTTTTATGGTGCTGAGTGGGCGAAGTATGCGCCCGAGACCAATAGCAAAACCCAGCTGCATTATTGGCTAGTGCACCCCAGCTGCATTACAGAAGAATTCGTAGATGGCGATAGCATTACCACAGCGCTCAAATCAAAACTAAAAGCTGATATGAGTGGCTATCAGCAGCAACTTGTCGATGAGCATCCTGACTATAAGCTGTTGCCATTACACCCTTGGCAAGCAAGGTTTTTGCAGCAGCAGTCGTGGTATCAAAAACTGCTAGAACAAGGCCAATTGTTTGACTTGGGTGAGCTCGGTTGGTATCTGCATCCGACTACATCAGTACGCACGCTAGCGGCCTTTGATGCGCCTTGGATGTTTAAACTGTCGTTGTCTGTGGCGATTACCAATTCGGTGCGGATTAACCTGCCCAAAGAATGTAAACGCGGTATGCATGCCTGCCGAATCTGGCGTAGCGACTATGGTACTCAGCTCAAAACCGAATACCCTACGATTGCGGTATTGAATGATCCTGCTTGGATTGCCTTACGTGTGGATGGAAAAATCATTGATGAGACCATTTGTATCCTACGTGATAACCCGTTTACAGAAGAGACGCAAGTCACCAATCTTGCCAGCCTAAGCCAAGACCATCCAACTCGTCTTACCAATCGCTTAGAGACATTGTTTAAGTCTATCCATAAACGGACAGATGAACCTCTAGAACAGGTGGCTATCCAATGGTTTGATACTTATTTGCAAGTTGGTTTTATACCGCTGGTTCATATGTATTATCAGCATGGTATTGGGTTTGAGGTACATCAGCAAAACAGTCTGATTGAGCTAAAAGACGGCTATCCTACTAAATTTTGGGCCAGAGACAATCAAGGCTTTGGCTATATTGCGGAGTACGCCACGCCACTCATTGACGCTTATCCCGAGCTGATTAGCGAAGGAGAGTGTGTCATTCCAGAAGACTTTGCTGACTCACGCTTTGCCTATTATTTAGTTGGCAACAGTATATTTGGTCTTATCACTGCTATTGCTCGTACTCAGCTTGTGAGTGAGGAGACATTAATCACGACGTTTAAAGAATGTCTAATGGCGTTAGAGCAACAATACCCACATCGTTCGTTATTTGACTTGTTGTTGCGTAGCCCTACATTGCCGTTCAAGGGCAATCTACTCACCAGACTCTATGCACTCGATGAGCTGACCGCACCTGTTGAAACCCAGTCTATTTATGTCGATATCCCAAACCCTATGATGACGTAGCACGTCATATTGGAACGGCAAAGATAAGCACACGATAAAAGTTAGGGTTCAACAAGAATTAGGGCGTGTCCTCAATTCAAACGATAGTTATCTAAATGGGTCAAAAATGGCTAAATCTTGCCAAACGGTGTCAAATAGCTGACTAATATCTCGATATTATCTGCGCTACTTTCCTTGTTTGACTGCGATTTATCTCATTTTTATCACCATTTTTAAAATGAGGACACGCCCTAGCATCAGAATTAATGTGACTACCAAATCACTAAGGGGCGACCGTGTTAGACATTATTGGTATTGGCGTAGGGCCGTTTAATCTAAGTTTGGCGGCATTACTGACAAAGACCGACGTAACCGCCAAGTTTTTTGAGCAAAAAGCTGAGTTTAATTGGCATAAAGGCATGATATTGCCAAACACCACACTACAAGTGCCTTTTATGGCAGACTTGGTGACATTGATAGACCCAACCAGTCCGTATTCTTTTTTGAATTATTTGCATACTCAGCACCGATTGCTCAAGTTTTACTTTTTAGAAGAATTTAAAATTTATCGTAAAGAGTACAATCATTATTGCCAATGGGTAGCAGAGCAGCTGGATAGTCTGAATTTTGATGCGGCAGTGATAGACGTGGCGTTTGACGATAGCAATGATGGGTTTGTAGTGACAGTCTCTGAACAAGGTACACAAAACACCTATCATGCTAAAAATCTGGTCATAGGAACAGGAACACAGGCCACGCTACCACCATCGCTGCAAGATATTGCCAAACAAGCGCCTAACCGCTGTATGCACACTGCCCATTTTGCAGACAATTTTGACTTGGATAGCCTCAATAATGCTAGTAGCCTTGATGTGAATAGCACCAAGACTGAAGGCAAACTGACAAAAGTGTTAGTGTTGGGATCTGGGCAATCTTCAGCAGAGGTATATCGAACGCTGTTTGATCAGCAGTTTGATGGCGATGATAGTACTAATGACGACCCTAAGTTTCAGCTAGATTGGATGACTCGCTCGGCAGGATTTTTTCCCATGGAGTACTCCCCATTAGGTTTGGAGTATTTTAGCCCTGCGTATACAGATTACTTTTATCATTTAGACTCAGCAACCAAGCCTCAAGTCACTGCCAAGCAAGATCTACTTTATAAAGGCATGGGCTTTGAGACCATACGTGATATCTATCATCGCCTCTATGAGCGTAGTATTACCAATCAAGATTTGTATTCGACGTTGCTGTCTAACTGTGAAGTGGTTGAGGCAACGCTGACAACAATGCTAGAAGCGCCAGAGCCGGCAGACACCATAAAACTGGTAGTTAAACAGCGTGAACAGAATCAAGATTTCACTGCTGAGTATGACTGTGTGATTGCTGGTACAGGCTATCGTTACGGTCTGCCTGAGTGCTTAAATACGCTACTACCTAGCATCGCGCACGATGAATTTGATCAGCCAGTCATTGATAGAGACTATGCACTGAAATATGTGCTGACGCATCAAAAAAACATCGCGACTGATGGCAAAATTTTTGTACAAAACCAAGAGGTGCACACCCATGGCGTTGGCGCACCAGACTTGGGGTTGGGGGCTTATCGAGCAGGGTGTATCGTCAATCAGTTAACAGGTGAGCAGACTTACGACACCGATGCCTTAAAAGTATTTCAAAATTTTGGCGCGTAGTTTTTATAAGCATCCTATTCCATCAAAACCATATTAACCACATAGCAAAATAATAACTAGGAGCAAGTCATGCCGACTATCACCCAAAACCTACCCGATACGTTTAGCATTGAAGCTTATCAAAAGACGTTTGCATTGCGACCTGTCAGCTACCCAGATGATATGCCATTACTGTATAAGTGGATGCATGCTGAGCATGTGGTTGATCAGTGGCAGCTACATCTCCCGATGCCGCAGCTAAAAACCCATTTTGAAAAAATGCTGGCCGATGACCATCAGCGTCTCTACCTCATACTTTGTGATGATAAGCCGATTGGCTATACAGAGATTTATGAAACGGCTCGTGACCGGTTGTCTCAGTATTACAAAGCCAAAGAGACGGACATGGGCTGGCATATTTTGCTTGGCGATCCAGCGGTGGTTGGCAAAGGCTATCTCAAGCCAACAGGCATGATGATCAGCAAGTTTATATTTGAGCATACTGAGGCCAAAAAAATCGTAGTCGAGCCGGATAGTAAGGTTGAGGTGTACCAATGGATTGCTGATAGCTTCGCTTATCGCGTACAACGTCTGATTGAAATGCCAGAAAAAACCGCCTCATTGTATTTTTGCAATCGCGATGAGTTTCTAGAATCTAGAGGGTATCTGAATTTCTATGGTGCCACTGCTTAATGAGCAATGCCCCTATAAATAAAGCCCCTATAAATAAGGCATCTACAAATGAGTCGCCTATAAGCGAAGCCTCTCAAAGTAGTAGTAATGGCTTGACCGACAAACAGGTACAGCAGGTATTACTGACATTACTACTCGGCGGTACGGTCGTCAGCTTTAGCAATAGCGCGCTCAATCCAGCGATTCCTGTCTTTATGTCGGTGTTTGATGTCGATATCGTGATGGGCGGCTGGGTGTTAAATGCTTATGTCTTGGCCATGAGTGTGGGGCTGATGCTAAGCGGCTACTTAAACAAAAAATTTCCTTTTAAGCATGTTTATTTGGCGGCAATTTTCGGATTTATGCTGGGCTCAGTCATTGGCATGCTAGCGTCTAGCATGAGCTTTGTCATCATTGCTAGGGCCATACAAGGACTGAGTGGCGGTCTGATCATTCCACTGTCTATTGGTATGCTGTATCAGATTTATCCGCAGCAGCAGCACGGCAGAGTAATGGCGCTATGGGGCATTGTTATTATGATGTCGTTGGCGTTTGGCCCTTTGGTCGGTGCTTACTTGGTTGAGCAGTTTGCGTGGTGGATACTGTTTGCCATTACCTTGCCACTCAGTGCGGCGGTCATGGCGATGGTGTGGTGGTTAATACCTGATATGCGCTCACATGATAAAAAAAGTCCTTTCGATATCATCGGGTTTATCAGCTTACTCACTTGGCTGCTTGCGATGATGGTTTGGCTGAGCACGCTGAAAATAGACTTCACTAGTGGATTGTTCAGCAGTGACGGATTATTAAAGATAGCCACGTTGGGTTTATTGTCTGTCGGATTTTTACTGTCCGCGATGGCTTGGTGGGCATATGAGCGGCGTCAGAAATATCCGTTATTAAACGTGCGCTTGTTCCGTAATAAAACCTATTTGCACAGTAATATCATCAGCATTAGCCAAACAGTCGGTTTGATGCTGTGTCTCTTACTATTACCCGTGCTGATACAAGACGTGATGGGCGAGAGTGCTTTATGGACAGGTGTTGTCCTGATGGTCGCGACGCTCGTGGCCAGTATCACCACGCATTACGCTGGCAAGATGGTAGATAAGCAAGGTGCCAGAGGGATTGGCATCGTAGGAATTGCGATTAGTGCGCTATCTACTTTGATGCTGGCATGGTGCTTGTATCAGCCCACGCTTTGGCTATTAATGTTGATTATGAGTATGCGAGGTATTGGGGTAGGTTTGGCTTACCTGCCAACCACTACCGTTGGGTTTAGTAGCTTACCCAAAGAATCAGTCACTGAAGGCGCCGCCCTTAATAACATCAGTCGCCGCATCATCTCTACCATATTTATCACGCTGTCCACCCTTTATATAGACAGTCGAAGTGCGCAGTTATTAGCATCAGGTAGTAGTCAAGGTATGGCAAGCGCGATCCAAGAAATACTGGTGGTCATCGCGGTGATTTTATTATTTACAATTCCTTCAGCATGCAAATTACCACGATCCTCATAAACAAATACCCCGTATCGGGGTTTACTTTAACTTATTAACGTAAATAATTATCATTCGCTTTATATGCATCTAAATTCATACTTTTATTTGATTCAATTTTCAGACAGGAAGCTTATACCTATGTCCAATCATCTAGCAAACTCTACCAAAAATAATAATAGTGCAAATGTCACTTATGCAACTAAACCGTGGCAAGCACCTGTTAATTCTAAAATTATAGCACGCGCTGAGCAACGGGTGATCAAGCAATTGCTACAAGCATTACTATATGAAAATATCATTGAGTTTGAATCTGAAAGTGCGAACACCACTCATGAAAGTACTGGCAACGAGACGCTGCTGAATTTTGTCATACAAGCAAGTGATGATGTCCGTTATACCGCGCAAGGCTATATTCATTATAGTTTTGACATCATTCGTTTGAATGAGTTAAATGTGCAGCGAGTGGTTAACGGTGTTGCCGAAGACGCCATTCTTGAGCATGTAATCAGTGATATCTTGCTCAACATTGAGGGTGCAGAACTCAAAGACAGCTTTATCAAAGAGCTGCGCCATACCTTAGTGAACGAAACACAGTCTCAGATACTGGCTTCTAATGTGCCTGTAGCTATTAATAAACTCACTTATGAGCAACTCGAAGGCTATTTGACGGCAGGGCATCCTTATCATCCGTGTTTTAAGTCTCGTATTGGTTTTGATTTGCAAGATAACTATGACTACGGCCCAGAGTTTGATCAAAACATCGACGTAGTGTGGTTGGCGGTCAAAAAACAGCTACTGGTGAGCAATACCACTACTGGTATCGATATAAACGAATGGGTGAAAGATTATGTGGGTGCGGATGAATTTGATGCACTCAATGCCAAACTCACAGAAGTACTTACAATCACAAATAAGCAAGACGAAGGTACAGCTAGTCATGAAGTAGACGAGACGGCTAATAATTATTGCCTGATACCTGCGCATCCTTGGCAATGGCAAAATACTTTAATTCAAGCATTACAGCCACTGCTTGCCACGCAAGAAGTTATCTACTTAGGTAGTGCAGGTCATCAATATCGTGCTCAGCAGTCTATTCGCTCACTGACGATGCTTGGTAATAGCGATGACAATGGTAACAATGACACTATTAATGATAAAGCCTACCTAAAACTAAGTATGCACCTGATTAATACCTCAAGCACACGAATACTGGCAAAGCATACCGTGATGAATGCGGCTGTTGTCACCACTTGGTTGAATCAACTGATTGCAGATGATAAGACAGCCCAAGCATTACCCATTGCGTTTTTAGGTGAGACCGTTGGTGTCAGTCTCGACCATGAGGCGTTACGCGCGCGCGGCTACCAGCATCCAAATATGTATGGCGGGCTAGCTGCGATTTGGCGAGAAAACGTCAGTCAGTATCTATCAAAAGGTCAAACCGCATTTCCGCTCAATGGTGTCAGCTATGTCAATGCTGATGGCTCGCATTTAATAGCACCTTGGCTTGATAAATATGGCGTAGAGACATGGATTGCGCAGTTAATTAAGATCACTATCACCCCTTTATTGCATATCTTATTTGGTTATGGTGTGGCACTAGAATGCCATGCGCAAAACATCGTCTTGGTACATGAAGATGGCTATCCCATAAAAATATTACTAAAAGACTTGCATGACGGGGTTCGCTATTCACCTAATCATTTGACCCAACAACACTTGCGTCCAGACTTTTATAGCTTGCCACCTGCCCATGCTGCCTTAAATAGAGGCTCATTCATCGAGACCGAAGATACCGATGGTATTCGTGATATGACGGTTGCTTGCTTATTCTTTGTGGCGTTGTCAGACATCGCAATTTTTATGCAGACGCATTATCACTATGCTGAAGTGGCGTTTTGGCAACAGGTTGCTGACTGCGTGATCGACTATCAAACCTCTCATCCAGAGCATCAAGTACGGTTCGGCTTGTTTGATGTATTCGCTGAACAAACGCGCATTGAGTCATTGGCTAAGCGCCGATTATTCGGAGATAAAGCATTCCCGATTAAATACATCAATAACCCATTGTTTAAAAGTCGGGGGTAAAACGATGCATACCTTATTTCCTGTGCAAACTTATGCGCAAAACAGCCACCTTGATGCAAACCCTGAGCTAGATGTCGAGGCTGTTCAATGGTCGCTGATTAGCCATTTAGTAGAGTGCTTTCTATTAGAGCAGTGGGTGGATGAGCAACTTATTCAAGTGACAACTACCACCGAGTACTTGGCAAATCATCAGACGACTCAAGCTCAAGACGAGCATCAATTTTTAGCGTCGCTACCACAGCAGTATCAAGACTTCTTTGACCAAGATAACCCATTGATGGTGATGCAACTTGACCAAGATAGACAGTTGTTACTATTGGTAGAGCCTGCTTACGCGTCACCGTGGCGATTGTCTAAATCTTGTCTCCCTGTCATACATAACGCTAATCTCAGTTTTAACAGCAATCTTAATAGCATCCTTAATAATAGCCATCATGTGAACAGCGCTTTGCTAGAGCCAGTAGGCTCAGCACAGCAGTTGTTAGATATCTTCTTATCAATGATGGATAGTGCCGCATTATCTGATGTTGGTGTCTTAAAGCTAAAAGAGAGCTTAGAGGCTTCTTTTATAGCTCAGAAACAATCAGCAACTGCAAATATCGCGACTACAGTATGTCAGCATACGCATTGGCATCAAACCTTGATTGCGGCGGAGCAGTGGGCCTCACTGATGGATCGTCCTTTTCATCCATTGGCTAAAGGCAAATTAGGCTTTACTGCACAAGAATATAAACGCTATATGGCAGAGTTTAACCAGCCCATTACGCTGGTATGGGTCGCCATTGCCAAAAGCCATGTCATGGTGGCAGAGCATGTTCAAGACACAACAACGCAAAACCCAGCGAAATATCTTTTGGATACTACGCAGCAGCAGAAGTTGATGCGAGAGCTAGATGACAAAGGTATTGCAGACACGCACATTGCGATGCCCGTACACCCTTGGCAAATGACTCATGTAATTGATGAGATGTATGCCGACGATCTTGCCAATGGCACAGTTGTCGCCCTCAAGTTTGATGCGCTCATCACTTATGCCAGCTCATCCATGCGCAGTATGTTAATTGATGCTGATACGCCAAATAGCATTAAGCTGCCTATAGGTGTGTATGCACTGAACTCAAAGCGTTACTTGCCAGCCCTCAAGCTGATCAATGGTGAAAAAAACCAAGCCATATTGATGCAGGCAAGAACGTTAGACCCTGTACTATCAGCACAGCTACGGTTATGGGATGAGCGCCTGTGGTGGGGTTGTATGTCTCCGTCTCATTTGCATGATAAAAGCGCTATTAATCCGCAATTTTATCAAGAAAAGCCCACGCATCTAGGCGCGATGCTACGTCAATTACCAGCAGATCTATGTGACGATACGATTCGATTATTACCGATGGCAAGCTTGGGTATGTTGGTCTATAAGCAAGGTGTTAGCCATCACATTTTTGACGGCATTGTTCAGGAGGGTATTGATAGTACTACCCAGAATAGTAGCCAAAACAGTGCTCAAGACAGCTTTCAAGAAGGCTCGCCACAGAATAAAAAACTCGCTGTCATAGCGTGTTTTAAAAACCTTTGTGATGTGTTTTTGGGAACGATGCTGCGCTGTCTACGCCTAGGGTTTGCGCCTGAGATGCATGGGCAAAATATTGTTATCGTATTAAAAGACAATCGTTTTACGAGTCTGTTACTACGTGACCATGATTCCGTACGCATCCATCTACCATGGCTGGCACGCCACAAAATATCAGATCCTGAGTATCTAAGCCCACCAGATTTTAAAAACCGTTTATATCGAGAGACGCCGCAAGCGCTGATATTTTATCTACAGTCATTAGGGTTATTAGTCAATATTCGAGCGATTATCGAGTCATTGGTTGAGCACTATCATATCAATGAAGATACGCTGTGGCACGAGGCAATGACTAGTATCGAGGAATCCTTAGTGACTATCGATTTTGATGACGATCAACGTCAGATACTTCATGACGAATTATTAAGCAGTTCACACTATCCGCATAAAACATTGCTATTGCCTGTGATTGCCCGTGGCGCTGATCCTCATGGCAGTATGCCAGCGGGAGAAAGTAAAACGAACAATCCGTTCAAGCGTATCAGGAACAGTGGTTAAAATTATGAAATACCATGATGAGAACATAATGGATGACATCGATATTCACGACCTTATAGACAGTTATAAAGAGATAGGTACCTCAACCATTGGTCATCTGACGGGAGAGGGGTATTTACCAGATATTAAGCCACTTAATCCTTGCTCAAATACTATAGTAGGCCGAGTGTTTACGGTGCAACTAACCTCGGATAATACGGATGCAATCAACCAAGCATTGATTCAAGCAGCGCCTAATGATGTGTTATGTATTGATGCTCAAGTATTAGGCATCAAAGCATGTTGGGGAGCACTGCGAACTTGCGCGGCTATCTATGAGAAGCTATCCGCCGTCATTGTCATTGGACAGGCAACTGACTCGGTACAAATTCAACAATTGGGATTTCCTGTATTTGCACAAGGTGTCAGTGCTGTGACCACCTTTAAAAGCAATCACATACAAGGCACGCTAGCATCCGATATTGCCTATCGCTTTGGTGAGCAGACCACGCCTATCCGTACAGGCGGCATTGCCATTATGGATAATGATGGTGTGTTTATATTGCCTGTTGATGTCGCGCAGCAGCTATTATCAGATTGTCAAAAAAAGCACAAATCAGATGAGGTGAAGTTTCAGATATTTTTTGAGGCGTATCGTAATAATCAGCTAGATAAGTTGTTTGAGAGCTAGGGCGTGTCGCTATTTTGAGATGAGGATACACCCTAGGGCGTGTCCTCATTTTAAAAATGGTGATAAAAATGAGATAAATTGCAGTCAAACAAGGAAAATAGCGCAGATAATATCGAGATATTAGTCAGCTATTTGACGCCATTTGGCAAGATTTAGCCATTTTTAACCCATTTAGATAATTATCGATTGAATTGAGGACACATCCTAATACCATGAGAAGATAAACTTACATTATTGTAAATACACCTAGAAATAAAAACGATTATCATTTAGAATGCGATTCACAAAGTTAGTACACACAGTATTATTAGCTAAATATAACGCATACCACTATTTGACTACCCAACTAAGTGAAATAACCTAAGTGAAATAATTATGAAAAGCCATCATCAAGTTGCTCTATCCGTTCTAACCCTCTGTATTAGCCAGCAGTTATATGCACAAACCAATGATAATACGGCATCTGTGGCTGAAGATACTTCAGCAGAGCTGGCTTTGAGTGCAGCATCAACTGAGACACCCAATGTGACTTTAGACGCCATAAACGTCACTGCACAAGCCAGAACGGGGACTGCGCTGGCGCAAAAAATCAGTGAGATGCCAGCCGTCACGCAAGTGATTACTGAAAACGAGATTCAGATGCAAGCCACGGGTGACCGTACCACTGGCGACATATTGGCACAGCTGGTTCCGAGCTTGGGGGCGAGTAGCGGCTCAACCAGTAACTACGGCACCACCATGCATGGCCGCCCTGTGCAGTTTTTGTTGAATGGTGTGCCGTTGAGCAGCTCACGTAGCCTATCACGCGAGCTAAACAGTATTGATCCTGCGCAGCTTGAGCGGGTAGAAGTGCTCTCGGGTGCTACCAGTATCTATGGTGCTGGCGCGGCAGGTGGTCTTATCAACCTTGTGACAAAATCTCTCGTGGGTTATGGCCCGATCAGACAGACCAGAGTCGGCATCAGTAGCAGCCGAGATTTTGAGTCAGACTCATTGGGTTATCACGTAGGGCAAACTTTAGGATATGGTGGCGAGCGGGTTTATGGGCGTTTAGATGTCGACTATGATAGCAAAGGCGGCAAGTTTGATAGTCATGGCGATCGTATCAGCCCAGACGCCAACCAAACGGATCAACAAGATACCAAAGCTTTGAGTGTGAACGGTAGCTTAGGTATGGAGCTCACTGATAGCCAACGTCTTGATCTCGCCGTGACTTATTATAAAGATGAGCAGGACACCGACTATGGCCCAGACTATGGTAAGGGTTTAGGCGTATTATTTGGCGAGACACCCTCTCTAAAAGCTATTGATGGCGCGAATGTAAAAAACGAGCCTTATACGACTAAGACATCAGTCAACCTAAACTATAATAATGATGATATTGCAGGCTCAAATCTGAGTGTTACTGGTTATTATCGTGACGAAAAAGGCCGTTTTTATCCTTCTGCCAAAAGTGCAGGAAGCCAAGCAGCTGAAGTATGGCAGGCGAATGGCCTTACTGACAAAGCCACGCTGAAAAAGCTTAAAAATGCCGCCGTATTTGTGACTCAGTCAGAAGCGGATATCGAAGTCATGGGTTTGCGTGCTGCTATGCAAACAGATAGTGAAATCGCGGGTAAAAAGACACTGTTTAGCTATGGTGTGGATATTGAGCGCGAAAAAAGCGAGCAAACTTACGACGGACAAGACTTAAATAAATTTAAGGCCAGCAACGGTCTAAGCGCTCAGCCAAATGGCCTTAGCTATAACGGCGGACCAGATACCACCATTGATAAATGGGGCGCTTTTGTCAATGCGGATGTAGACTTGACGGATAAGTGGCATACCAGTGCTGGCGTGCGTTACCAAAAGCTCAAAGCAGAAACCAAGGCCTTCACGCCTATCTATGAGCAACTGCTTGAAGAGTATTTTAATGATCCTCTTATCAGCGGAACAAGCGCAGCTTATGGCATTGACTATCAAGCAGGAACCGTAGAAAAAGGCAACACCGACCATGACAAAACCTTGTTCAACATCGGTACGAGCTATCAGCTAACACCAAATGACCAAGTCTTTGCCAATTTTTCACAAGGGTTTACCACCGCAGATATACAACGTGCGCTGCGTGATGTGCGTGCAGGATTTGTGGTCAATTCAGACAACGTACAACCAATTGCGATTAACAACTATGAGTTTGGCTGGCAGGGCAAACATGGCGATACCGCTGCCCGTTTGAGTGGTTTTTATAACGAATCAGATAAAGTAGTACGCTTTACAGACAGCTATACTGTCGAGGTTGTCGATACCGATGAGCGCATCTATGGCGTTGAAGGGTCGCTCAGCCATGACATTAGTGATAAATGGCAAGTGGGCGGTAGTGTGGCCTATACCCGTGGTCAATATGACAAAGATGGTGACTGGCTGGAGCTGGATGCCGTGCGTTTGACACCGCTAAAAGGCACTGCATTTGCTCAATATAACTTTGATGAAGGCAGCAACATACGTCTGCAAGCACTGGCGATGGGCGGTGATGATAGAGCCTTTAAGGATCAACAAAAAGACGCTGACTCTAGTGCATTACCTGTGACAGGCTATATGACACTTGATGTGTTAGGACAAGTAAAAATGCCAGTCGGCCGAGTAGGTTATGGTATTTATAACTTACTCAATAAAGACTATCTAACGGTCTATCATCAAACCACGTTTGGTGACTTGAACCGCTTACCTGCCTCGGGCACGACTTATGGTCTAAGCTATACCGTCGATTACTAAAAAACCAACGCATTAAAAAAACCCTTCATGCTAACTTTTTATAGCGTGAAGGGTTTTTTAATGTGCTTATTTTACGTGTCGGTAGCGACTAAGTTTGAACGGTCCGTTTGAGGCATTGTTTTATCACCAGCGAAGGTGCCAAAAACACTTTTTTTCTCAGTCTGATCTACTATTTTGGCGCCCACTAAATCACCAACGACGTTGCCAAAGGTGAAGATCATATCGACCAAAATATTGATACCTGCGGTGAGCGCAACGATTTCAATAGGCAATCCCGCTTGGGTAAAGACGATAGACATACCGATTAATCCAGCACCTGGCACACCAGCCGTACCAATCGCAGCCATAGTGCCAATGATGACAATGGTGGCCAATTCAGGTACCGACAGTGACATGCCCATGATTTCTGCTGCAAAAATAACAGCGACACCAAAACGTAATGCCGTCCCATTCATATTTACGGTTGCGCCAATAGGCAATGTCAGTTTGGCAACACGCTCACCAATACCTGCTTTTTCTGCACATTTAATGGTAATCGGTAGCGTGCTCAGACTACTGCTGGTCACAAATGAGGTAAAGGCCGCTTCTTTGATGTTTTTATAGAATTGAATGACTTTCACGCCAAACAGTTTCAACATGATTGGGAACACAACCCCCACCAATATGATGACGCCAAGGTATGACGTACCAATAAATTTACCCAGCGCAATAACGACGTCCAATCCTTGCGTACCAAAGGTATTGGCAGTGATGCCCAATACACCAATCGGTGCATATAATAGAATACCGCTTAGTATTTTGGAGACGACTTCGTTGCAAGCTTCGAGCAGTCTGAATAAAAAATCGCCCATTTCTTGTTGCTTCTCATCTGCCGAATGGCGCATGAATAAAATAGCCAATCCAGAGATAACCGCGACAAATACGACAGCGAGAATATCACCTTGAGCAAAAGCATGGAAAATATTGCTGGGTACCATATTCAGTAAGGTATCAATGAAAGACGGGCGGGCAGGGGCGTCCATAGTGACGGCGGTGGGCAACGAAAATCCTGCACCAGGATTGGTCATTTTTGCCAAAATAATACCAACGACCACCGCAATACCCGTTGAGACGATATAAAAGGGGAATATTTTTAGCCCTATACGACCGAGCTCTTTAGGGTTGGAGTGATTGACGGCGACCATCAAAGAGAAAAGAACAAGAGGTATCACGACCATTTTTAATAAGTTTAAAAACAGGGTTCCAAGCGGTGACAGAAAACTACTGTGCTCGCCCAGTACCAGTGCCAAAAAGATACCTATTAAAAAGCCGCCCGTCATTTTTACCATGAATGACATGCTGGTATACCAACGCCAAATTATTCCCATTACTATCTCCTGTTATTTACAATATCTGTCACTGACTTTTAAAAGGATATGTCGAGATGGGCAAGAGAATATTTCGATTTTAGACATTCCATTGTCCAGTCCTGTATGATTCAAACGCTTTGGCTTGATACGGATGCTGTCAGTTTTCAGACATGTGATATTAGAATTTTTCCTTAAGGTAAGGATACTAAACACCAACAATCACTGAAACAAGCGAATTAAATGATGGCGAGCATTCCTTTTTTTCTTACTAATGGAGGAATGTGCGCCTATTTTTAGCGAATGCTTAGGCGCTTTACTTGATATATAGTCGATCAATTTAAAGCGGATACAGGATGGTTGGGATAGGTTTTACAGCCTTTGGAGTGTTTTGTACACAGCAAGCGAGGCAGGATTATACCAGCAGACCTTAACCACAATTACTATTTTGGATTTAAAAATAAGTTATGAAAACGGATACCAACAGTTCGCTAGATTTTAGAAAATATCCTTCCACCAAAGCTTTACAATGTTTTGAGACAGCGGCTAGACACTTAAGTTTTACCAATGCCGCGCAAGAGATGCACATGACTCAAAGCGCCATCAGTAAGCAAGTCGCGCAGCTAGAGGAAGTGCTAAATATTGCTCTGTTTTATCGAACACCGCAAAAAATCTCATTGACGCCTGCTGGCAAGATGTATTATCTGGATGTGCTAGATATACTAAAACATATCGAGATGGCAACGACCAACTTAGTGTCGCACAGTGATAATACTGAGGTGTTGAGAATTGTCTCGCACCCAACGTTTTGTTCACGCTGGCTCATTCCTGCGTTGAGTGGGTTCAATGAGGCGCATCCTTTAATCAACGTAGAAATCAAAGAACAGGTTGGACCGTTTTTCTCTGAAGACCAAAATGTCGATATCGCGTTTTTGTATGGTACGGGTATTTGGGGTGGCATGGAAGCGATTAAGCTGTTTGATGAATACAGTGTGGCTGTCTGTCATCCTGATTATTTAAAAGACGAAAAACCCTTCACGAGCACTGTCGCTAATTGTACCTTATTGCACCTCAACTCACGCTTAAATGCATGGCATGAGTATTTTGATCAACAGGATATCAGTGTTAACACGACGTTCGTTGGCCCACGTTTTGATACGTTTCAGGCATGTATATCAGCGGCATTATTGGGGTATGGTCTCGCGCTGGTACCGCTACGCTTGGTAGAGCGTGAGCTGCAGTCAGGGGCGCTGGTCACCGCATGGGATTATGCTGCAAAAGGCAGAGGGTCTTATTATATGACCTATCCATTATCACTTGGTGAATCACACAGAATAAAAGTCATTATAAATTGGATATCTGCTTATCTTGAAACTTAGGGCATATTGAACCGTTAAAAAACGAATCGTGCTTGTTGGTCAGATAAATATTTACCGCTAATCGATAGTAATCAGTGCAAGTGTGTTTAATTGGAATTTGTTGAAAGGCTTCATAAGACTTTGATTGAACATATATTTATGCTTAGGTCTTTCTTGTTTTAGCTTTGATTTTTACCACAATGACGAAAAGGAATGAAAGCACAACTATTATTCGTTTGCTGAGTGCATCAGGTTTTGCTGAAATGAGGGTCACATTTAAGGAAGATAAGAGACTCTTAATGGATAAGCTATACAACGTTACTGATGCTTTTACGATGGTGCATCCCATCACCGTAACCAAAGGTAAAAATGCAAAAGTTTGGGATAATAACGACCAATGCTATATTGATTTTGTGGGTGGTATTGGCGTCTTGAACTTCGGACATTGCCACCCTCACATCGTGACGGCCATTATCAATCAAACCCAATCGCTCATTCATTATGCTTACAATGCAGCTGCTCACACTCCCTATCAAACCTTCATGCCACGATTGTGCGAGCTCATTCCTATCAGTGGTGAGCTCTCGGGCATGCTCACCAATTCTGGTGCGGAAGCCACAGAAAACGCCATAAAAATTGCCCGTCTCAAAACCCAGCGCGTCGGTGTCATTGCGTTTGATGGTGGGTTCCATGGACGGACACTTGCTGCTGTCAACTTGAATGGTAAAGTTGCTCCTTACAAGCGAGGATTGGGGCCGTTAGCCGGCAGTGTCTATCACATTCCTTTCCCTAGTCCAGATAATGAGGTGAGCGACCAACAGGCAATCGATGCATTAAATCGTTTGTTTGAAGTAGAAACTGACATCAATAATATTGGGGCGATTATCGCAGAGCCCATACAAGGGGAGGGCGGGTTTCAATTAATGTCGCGCTCTTTTGCTCAGTACCTGCGCGCCTTTTGTGATGAGCACGGTATCTTGCTGATTATGGATGAGATCCAATCAGGCTATGGGCGTACTGGTTCACCTTTTGCCTTTTCACATTTGGGCATTGAGCCAGATATGATACTGCTGGGCAAAAGTATCGCAGGCGGCTTGCCCTTAGGTGCGGTTGTAGGCAAGGCCAGTGTCATAAATGGCCTGCCTAAAGGCAGTTTGGGCGGTACGTACTCTGGTAATCCAGTGGCGTGTGCAGCGGCAAATGCCACGATAGACATCATGCAAGAGGATGAGATATGGGCATCTGCGAAGCACTATGCGCAAGTGATTGAAACAAGTATCGCGCAATGGCAGGCGGAAGGCGTTTGCCCTTGGCTGTATGGTCTCACGGGTATTGGGGCGATGCGTGGTATTGAGCTGCGTCATGCGGAGTATGGCTCTCATCCTAGTGTGATGACTCACGTACTAACCCAAGCACGAAAGCGAGGCTTACTGCTTATGCCAAGTGGCAAGCACCGTCATATCATTCGATTGTTACCACCGCTGACCATTGAGCCTGAAACGCTACAAGCTGGCCTTGATATTTTAAGAGACGTATTACGTACGATTCCTAATCAAAATCCAGTCGACTGGTCTTAAGCACAAATTACTAATAAATGAGTTACCAGCAATAGGCTCTCTCAGTAGCTATAAAAAGGATAAATATCTATGAACAATAACAGTTTTATGAGTAGTGATTTTATGAGTAGCGATGATATTCGCCATCAGTTTTCTGTGGCCATGTCAGCGATGTACCAAGCAGAAGTGCCGTTATATGGCGATCTTGTTGGTTTGGTCACTGACGTGAACACCGAGGTTTTAGCTGCTCAACCTGATCTTAAAGCGCAGCTTGAGCATACTGGCGAAATGGATAGGCTCAGTATGGAGCGCCACGGTGCCATTAGAGTGGGTACTGCTGATGAGCTTAGTATGATGCGTCGATTGTTTGCAGTGATGGGTATGTATCCTGTGGGCTACTATGATTTGGCCCCAGCTGGTGTGCCCGTACACTCCACCGCATTTCGAGCGACTGATGCAGCGTCATTGAGTAAAAGCCCCTTTCGAGTGTTTACGTCATTGTTACGTTTAGATCTCATTGGTGATGAAACGCTCAAAGAAGAGGCCGTAGCAGCATTGGCCCGCCGCAATATTTTTACTGATACTGTCATCGAGCTTATCGAGTCTTTTGAAGCGCAAGGTGGTTTGAGCAAGCAAGCAGGCCAGCAGTTCGTCGTTGAGGCACTAGAAACGTTTCGCTGGCATGACAGTACCCCTGTGTCAAAAGAGCTATACCAGCGGCTATTACATCAGCATCCGCTTATTGCTGATGTGGTTGGCTTTAAAGGCCCTCATATTAACCATTTGACGCCTAGAACATTGGACATCGATGTGGTGCAACATGAGATGCAAGCAGCAGGCATACCGTCAAAAGCCATTATCGAAGGACCACCACGAAGAGCTTGTCCGATCTTACTAAGACAAACAAGTTTCAAAGCGTTAGAAGAGGCTGTGAGCTTTAAAGTTGCCAATACATGTGACTCAAATGGTGGCTATGAGCAAGGCTATCACACTGCACGCTTCGGAGAAGTTGAGCAACGTGGAGTCGCATTAACGCCAAAGGGTAGAGCATTATATGACCAGTTGCTTAACGATGCTCGTAACCAGCTAGGGGTGACCCCAAATGAAGCCAATGCCTCACAGTATTATCAGATTTTAGAGGCGACATTTGCTGCATTCCCTGATGACTATCAAACGCTACATAGCGAAGGCTTGGCGTATTTTTATTATCAACCCGTGGATAACAGCAATACTGACTTGCAGCTCACGAGCTTGGAGATGGCGGAGTCCAAATCTGCGATTATCGAGCTGATCGAAAAAAACGTGATACGTATTGAGCCTATTGTTTACGAAGATTTTTTACCTGTGAGTGCGGCAGGAATTTTTCAGTCGAATCTACGTGGTGATAAACAAAGTAGCTATGAGGGAAATTCAAATCAGCAGGATTTTGAAAAAGCACTGGGTACTCACGTTCAAGATGAATTGGCTTTGTATGAGATGACCCAAGCTCAGAGTCTGCAAGATTGTTTTGTTGCCTTACAAAAGTCAGCATAAGTGTTAAACACGTATGATCGGCTCAAAATAGCACAACCTCTGTGTCACTATTGATAAAAATAGTGGCAGCTATTAATGCGTTTTTATTTACTATCGTAGGGAATATATCCGGTGAATAATTTTTCAGACCTCTCACAAGGGGTGGTTGATATTATCATACAAAAGTTGCAACAAGATCATGGTTACGACCCCAGCCAAATCAAAACCGACGCTGAGAGCTTAGCGCACTGGGGCAAAGACTGGACCAAGCATTTTGCCCCAGCGGCTGCCGCCATCGTCTTTCCAAAGACCACTGAACAAGTACAGACTATCGTACTGCTTGCCAATGAGCACAATGTCGTCCTAACCCCAAGTGGTGGTCGTACAGGTCTCTCTGCTGGTGCTGTCGCTGCCAACGGTGAAATCGTCGTTAGCATGGATAAGATGAACCGTATCGGACAGTTCTATCCTGCCGATCGCATGGTTGAGATTGAAGCAGGTGTCGTCACCCAGCAGTTGCAACAGTTCGCCGAATCAAAAGACCTATACTACCCTGTCGACTTTGCCTCAGCAGGATCAAGTCAAATCGGCGGCAATATCGGTACCAATGCTGGCGGTATCAAAGTCATTCGTTATGGCATGACCCGTCAATGGATCATGGGACTGACCGTCGTCACGGGTAAAGGCGATATCTTGCAGCTGAACCGCGGCATGGTAAAGAACGCCACGGGCTATGATCTTCGTCAACTGTTCATCGGCAGTGAAGGTACGCTTGGCTTTGTCACTCATGCGCAAATCAAGCTGGAACGTCAGCCACAAGACTTAAACGTCATGGTGCTTGGCATGGACAGCTTTTATGATGTGATGAACGTGCTCTCTGCCTTTCAAGCGCAGATTGACTTAACGGCTTTTGAGTTCTTTGACAATGTGGCGATTGACAAGCTAATGGCACATGGTCAAGTACAAGAACCCTTTGAATCACGTACCAAGTTTTATACCCTGCTAGAGTTTGAAGCACCATATGAGCCAATCATGGACAAAGCCATGGCGATATTTGAGCATTGTATGGAGCAAGGTTGGGTCGTCGATGGTGTCATGAGTCAAAGCCTCGCGCAGGCAGAAGAGCTGTGGAAACTGCGTGAGTATATCTCGGAGACCATCTCAGTATTTACGCCTTATAAGAATGATGTATCGGTACTAATAAGCCACGTACCGACCTTTATCGAAGAGATTGATCATATTGTCAGCAGTAACTATCCTGACTTTGAAGTCTGCTGGTTTGGACATATTGGTGATGGCAATTTGCATCTCAATATATTAAAACCAGAAAGCATGAGCAAAGATGATTTCTTTGCCGAGTGTCAGATCGTCAATAAACACGTATTTGAGACGGTACAGAAGTATGGCGGCTCGGTGTCTGCTGAGCATGGCGTGGGCATGACTAAGAAGCCATATCTACACTATAGCCGCAGCGAGACTGAGATTGATTATTTACGAGAGGTCAAAAAAGTCTTTGACCCAAACAATATTATGAATCGTGGTAAGATTTTTGATATGTGATGAGCACTCGAATCACTTACCTAAAATAGAAAAACGTTAATCTAGGGCGTGTCCTCATTTTTATCACCATTTTTAAAATGAGGACACGCCCTAAGAGGCTAGCGTCTTTTTTATGGTTTGAATATATAAGTCTGTTGAATATCCCAGCCATGGTAAATATTGGACATAAAGTAGAGGCAAAAACGACAGATTAAATCGAGGAGTTATGCTGTGTTTTTCGGAGATACAGCGGCATACGTGAGGCCTTCATACTCCGTTGAAACACGAGTACCGCCACCTCCCTCAAGTGTCTGACCAATATTGGTCAGTGAGCCGATGATGGCGGTGTTTCCAGTCGCACGCGCAAACTCGCAAGCCGCTGCAACTTTTGGTCCCATAGAGCCCGCAGGAAGATCAAGCTCACTTAAAGCATCTGGATGCGCCTGCAAGATGCTTCGTTGTTTGTCAGTCCCAAAGTCTGTATAAACATACGCCACATCTGTGGCAATCACCAATAACTCACATTCAAGGCTACGGGCAAGTAAGGATGCGCACAAATCTTTATCGATTACTGCCTCGACCCCTTGCAAACAGCCATCTTCATAAAATGCCGTTGGGATACCACCTCCGCCTGCACAGATCACAATCGCGCCCTTTTCAAGGAGCCACTGTATGGGTTTTAGCTCAAATATTTTTTTGGGCTTAGGGCTTGCAACCACTCGCCTAAAGTATTGACCATCGGCTTTAACAACCCAGCCTTTTTGCGCACTTAGCTTTTCTGCTTCCTCTTTTGAGTATACAGGGCCAATAGGCTTGGTTGGATTGTTAAAAGCAGGGTCTTTACGGTCGACTTCTACTTGAGTGAGTAGGGTAGCAATGGAGGAGTCTCTCGGCAGGACATTCCCAAGCTCTTGCTCGATGATGTAGCCAATCATACCTTCCGTTTCTGCGCCCAAAACGTCTAATGGATAAGTATCGACTTCAGTGTAAGCCGCGCCTTGCAACGCAAGCAAACCGACTTGAGGGCCATTACCGTGAGCAATGACTAACTCGTTACCCTCCGTGACCTTACTGATTTGTTCAACGGCCGTCTTGATGTTTTGGCGTTGGTTTTGAGCAGATAACGGCTCTCCACGTTTTAATAAAGCATTACCACCTAAGGCAATTAGTAACCTCATGATATTTCCCTACGCATTGTCTTCAGTTAACGTCATATCAGGGCGTGTCTTCATTTCAAAAATAGTGATAAAAATGAGATAAATGGCAGTCAAACGAGGAAAGTAGTGCAGATAATATCGAGATATTGACCAACTATTTGACGATGTTTGGCAAAATTTAGCTATTTTTAACCTATTTAGATGACTATCGATTGAATTGAGGGCACGACCCAGTAGCCCATGCTGCAAATGGCATACATTCGGTATATGTTAGATATTACCAAGCGCAGAGACCAGAACGGCTTTAATCGTATGCATACGGTTTTCGGCTTGCTCAAATGCGATGTTGTAAGGGGATTCAAATACCTCTTCGGTCACTTCGATACCCTCTGCGAGCTGTGGGTATTTTTCAGTGATTTTTTTACCAACCTCGGTATCTGAGTTATGAAAAGCGGGCAAACAATGCATAAACTTCACTCTTGGATTGCCAGTGGCTTTTATCAGATCCATATTGACTTGATAAGCCATTAGCGCATCGATTCGCTCCGCCCAGCTCTCAATAGGCTCACCCATCGATACCCATACGTCGGTATGAACGAAATCAACGTCTTTTGCCGCCGTTTTTACATCTTCGGTGATGGTAAGACGCGCACCTGATTCTTTGGCAAAGTCTGCACAAGTGGCCAAAAAGTCTGCTTCAGGCCACAAATCTTTAGGGGCACAAAGGCGTACGTCCATACCCATCTTAGCGCCCATTAAATATAATGAGCGGCCCATGTTATTACGCGCGTCACCAAAATAAGCATACTTAATCTGATGGGTTGATTTGTCGGTATGCTCACGCATGGTCATTACGTCTGCTAGCATTTGTGTGGGATGAAATTCATTCGTTAGGCCGTTAAAGACAGGAATATCCGCATATTCTGCCAACTCATTGACAATCTCTTGACCGAATCCGCGATACTCGATGGCATCATACATACGGCTCAACACACGAGCGGTGTCTTTCATGCTTTCTTTATAGCCGATCTGTGATGAGTTTGGGCCAATAAACGTCACATTGGCACCCTGATCATATGCCGCTACTTCAAAAGCACAGCGAGTGCGGGTTGAGGTCTTCTCAAAGATTAGCGCAATGTTTTTGCCCAAAAGATGCTTTTGTTCTGTGCCTGAGTATTTCGCTCTTTTTAGGTCACGAGCCATATCCAAAAGATAAGTAAGCTCGCGTTCACTATGATGCATAAGGCTTAGCAGATCACGGTTGTGAAGATTGAAACTCATGATAATTCCTTAATTTTTAGTGTTTGTTTATTTTGAATGGACTATCACTGTATTTGGCACCGCTATGAGCAGGTAGGATTCAACATGCTCTAGGGTGTGTCTTCATCTCAAAACTGGAGATAAAAATGAGATAAATTGCCGTCAAACCAGAAAAATAGTGTCGGTAATATCGAGATATTGACCCGCTATTTGACGATGTTTGGCAAAATTCAGCCATTTTTAACCCAGTTAGATGACACTCGTTTGAATTGAGGATATGCCCTAATCTGTTGAATCGCGAATGATAGGGCAAGTCATGCAGTGACCACCACCACGTCCACGGCCCAGCTCGGAGCTTGGAATCGTAATCACTTCAATGCCTTGTTTGCGCAGTAACGTGTTGGTATAAGTGTTGCGGTCATAAGAGATGACAACGCCTGGCTCAAGGGCAAGGACATTGTTACCATCATCCCATTGCTCACGCTCAACTTCGTAGCTATTGCCGCCTGTTTCGACCACTCTTAATTTATCGACCCTTGCGGCTTCTTCTACCACTTTCAAAAAGTGTCTGTCATCTTCGCGCACATCTATACCGTGTGGCTTGCTTTCGTCAGGACGAATATGAAAGGTCGTAATATGATCTGTCACTGCCGGAAACACGTTGACCAAATCAATGTCGCAAAACGTAAATACGGTGTCCAAGTGCATTGCAGAACGTTGATTAGGTAAGGCTGCTACGATGATATGGTCAACCGAACCATCGATGAATAAAGTTTTGGCCAGTCTGGTAATCGCTTGTTGTGACGTTCGCTCACCCATACCAATCAGCACGGTTTTGTTGCCAATAGGCATGACATCACCACCTTCTAAGCTACAGCCGCTTAAATCTTCTTCAGTATCATCCATCCAAATTTTGAAATCAGCGCCTTTAAAGTCGGGATGAAATTTATAAATAGCAGAAATAAGAAGCGTTTCTTGCTGGCGGGCGGGCCAGTACATGGGATTAAGGGTAACGCCGCCGTATATCCAATTTGAGGAATCACGAGGGAACTGAGTATTGGGCAGTGGTGGCAATACAAACTCAGTCGTACCTGACAGTGCGGATAATTTTTTGAGTGACGCCCCAATATCATTCGGTAACTCTTCAGTGGTGACACCGCCAATTAAAAACGAGGACAGTTTCTTGTGCTCAAGTTTGGTCAACCAATCTCTCACTTCGCCAGCCAATAAAGTACCGACATGATTATCAGTGATTTTATGATCCATAATCCACTGCATGGCATCACTATTATCAAGGGTTTGTGCGAGCAGTTGATGCATCTCAACCACCTCAATATCACGATCTCGCATCTTTGTGACCATATCATAATGATCACTTTTGGCTTTGCTAACCCACATGACATCATCAAACAATAAATCATCGCAGTTTTGCGGTGTCAGTCTTTGATGGGCAAGACCTGGAGAACACACCATAACTTTGTGTAATTTACCGACTTCTGAATGAACACCTAAAGATTTGTCAGACATTTTTTTATCCTTATGCGGTTTGGGTGCAAGTATCTCACCACTGTTTAGAGGACGAACAATCTAAAAAAGCAACTGATGTGACAATTACGACGAACAGATTTTCTGGTGATTACAACGGTAAGGCATTTTATTTAATAGGGTCACTACAAGCTTAACGTACCGCTGTAGAGGCCATAGGCTGCATAGATGGCACTGACAGTAATGACTGCCAGCACCACTTTTTCGGCTGTATTGAACAGCTGATGCTTGTGCTCTCTGCGTGCTTTTATATAGAGAACCACACCAGGAAGATACAACAAAGCGGATAGTAAAAAGTACTGAATACCAGCGGCATACAACAGCCAAATACTATAAAACAGCGCGGTTACCCCAATAATAATATCTTTTGTGGCACTCTCGGATGGTTTGTAACCTTCTTTGCGATAGGCCACCAAAAATCCATAGGCAGCAGAAAAGAAATAGGGAATCAAAATCATGGAAGTGGACAGATAAAAAATATTGTTATAGGTGCTTTTACTAAAGTAGGTGATGACTAAGAATAACTGTGTCGCTGCAGAAGACACCAATAGTGCATTTACCGGTACATCAACGGCATTTGTCTTATAAAAGAACCTCGGCATGGTTTCGTCTTTGGCGGCAACGAATAAAACTTCGGCACAGAATAGTGTCCAAGCCAATAAACCACCGAGTAGCGAGACGACCAAACCGACTGAGATAAAGGTCGCGCCCCATGGGCCAACGGCATACTCTAGCAAATAAGCCATCGACGGGTTTTTCATCGCTGCAAGCTCAGGGAGGGATCTAACACCCATCGCTAAAAAGTTAACCAGCATTAATAGCACTAACGTAAAAATGAACCCCAATACGGTGGCTTTGCCAATATCGGAGCGTTTTTTGGCGCGTGCAGAATAGACACTGGCCCCTTCAATACCAATAAATACCCATACCGTCACCATCATCATGTTTTTAACTTGATCAGGGACTGACCCTAGATCTGTCTCTCTGCCCCAAAAGTCGCTATTAAACAGATCCATATTAAAGACCGTAAAAATAATGACAATAAAGGTGAACAGCGGTATCACTTTGGCGATCGTAATCAACGTATTGACTGAGGTAGCCGTCTGGATACCTTTGGTAATCATGAAGTTGTATGCCCACAATAATACAGAGGCACCCACCAATGCAGTTAGGGTATTACCATCTCCAAACACATTAAAAAAATAACCCAGCGTACTAAATATCAGCACATAGTAACTGACGTTGCCCAACCAAGCAGAGAGCCAGTAGCCCCATGCAGAGTTGAAGCCCATATAGTTACCAAAGCCTGCCTGCGCGTAGGCATAAACCCCACTGTCCAGTTCAGGCTTGCGATGTGCTAAATTTTGGAACACGAAGGCAAGCATCAGCATACCAATGCCAGTGATGATCCAACCAATCAAGGACGCACCAGGGCTTGCGGTTTCAGCGATGTTTTGCGGCAATGAGAATATACCACCGCCTATCATAGAGCCTACGACAAGGGCAATGAGTGCGGTAAAGTTTAGATTTTTCTCGGATGGATTATGCGTTGTTTCAGACATGGTGAAGACCTTTTATTCTCTGATTGAGAAATATATGAAAGCAACAAAATAGATTTGGTCTTGAAGGTTATTTAAAAACATTGTTTAATATATGAAAACACCACAATATTAGCATGGAATATTATGATTTTGCTAGCTCAATGTCCATCATTAAAAATATTTATGTATCTATATCCGTCAAATAACCGTGAGACTCCATGATGAAAATGTTTGCTATGGCAGCAGGTTTTGTACAAGTAGTACCTGAGTCGGTCAAAAGACTTGCAGGGTTATATTGAATGAATCATAGGATGCTCAAAATAAATGCAGTTTCTGATGGTGTATTGAGGTGGTATCGAGTACCATAACCACAATAAAATTATGGATTTATTGGTATTTCTGACTAAGTCGTGTCCTAATCGGCTCAATATCCAATGAATTAACTGTATTGCCGAACATGAGTACCGAACACCTTATATACCTCACTCAGCATCCTGCATTAGCGTAGAAAGTGTCTTGTACTCACAAAGCGCCAATATTGCCAGTCATCGTGATCGACACGAGGTGTACTTGAGCTGATTTCCTACACCCAACACGCCCTATACTAAAAAATCATTAAAATTTTTAAATTGAGGATATGCCCGAATACGGTTAAAAAACGTATGGGTTGGTTATTTTCTGTTTTATTTCCGCATATAAATAAGATATAGGAACCGTTATGAAAAAAGCATGGGTTTTGATTCTATTGCTTGTCGTGGCCGCCGCTGCCGGTTGGTATTACTGGCAACAGCAGCAGCTTGCACAAGCCCTACCGCTAGGAATAGTCAGCTCAAACGGTAGATTGGAGCTTGAGCGGTTTGATATTGCTAGCCTTTATCCAGGTAGAGTCGAGCAAATGCTGGTGGCGGAAGGAGAGGATGTCGATGTCGATCAGCTGCTTGTGAAGCTGTCTTCCTCACAAAGCGAAAGTCAGTTAGTGGCGGCACAGGCAACCGAGCAGCGCGCACATGAAATGGTGTCACAGGCACGGGCGGGTCGTAAGCAAGGAGAGCAGGCAATGGCGCGTGCCAACGCCCAAATCGATGCGCAGATTGAACAGCAAAAAATAGCCAAAATGGAGTTGGATAATGCTCGCAAGATGCGCCGCGAAGATTTGGTGTCAGATTCAGAAGTGACCAAACGCCAAGCGGCTTACAATGGCGCGGTTGCGGTTGTGCAGGCGGCGAGAGCAGCGTACGCAGAAGCGCAGGCAGCTGTTCAACAAATCGATGCTCAAGTAGCGGAAGCAAATGCTGGCGTCAATCAGGCCAAAGCTCAAGAAAAATCTGCCGCTTCGATGAATGACGATATGTTGATACGCAGTCCTAAAGCGGGCCGTGTGGAATACCGAATTGCCGAGGTTGGTAGTGTGATTGCAGCAGGCAGCAAAATGGTCAGCCTACTAGACACAGAAGATGTGTCTATGACTCTTTTTTTACCTAACGGGCAGATGAGTGGCTTACAAGTTGGTAATGACGCGAGAGTCGTGCTAGATGGTCTGGATAGTGTGTGGCCCGCAAAAGTCTCGTTTATTGCATCACAAGCACAGTTTACACCCAAGTCAGTGGAAACACAGAACGAGCGCGAAAAGCTCATGTTTAAAGTGCGTATCAAATTACCTGTTGAAATAGCTAAAGAATACAAAGGTCTACTCAAAGGCGGCATGACAGGTAATGGTTATGTGCGTAGCAATACCGACGTAGTATGGCCGAGTAACCTTGCTATAAACCTTCCCAAAAAAGGCCAATCCTAGTTTCTCATGTTCGAGTATGACAGCAGAAAATGAGGTCATAAATTATTCAGAGGGTTTTACAACCGAAGAGTTATCTTTATGAATAAATTAACGATACAAACTGAGAGATAACGTATGGATAGCCAACATACCGCCGTTGAAATTAACACTGTGTCGCATACATATGGCAAGACGGTTGCTCTTGATAATATTTCCCTAAATATTTTACAAGGGAGCACCGTTGGGCTAATTGGTCCTGATGGTGTCGGAAAATCAACGTTGTTGTCTCTTATTGCAGGGGTCAAGGTCATTCAAAATGGCTCCGTGCAAGTATTCGGTAAGGATATGGCAGAAAAATCTGCACGTGAGGCGCTGTCAAAACATATCGCCTTTATGCCACAAGGCTTAGGGCATAATCTTTATCCAACCCTGTCGGTATATGAGAATGTGGAATTTCATGCACGACTGTTTGGATTGAATGCGCATGAGCGCCATGTACGAATAGCCCGTTTGCTTGAGGCAACTGGACTAGCACCGTTTCCTGATCGTGCGGCTGGCAAGCTATCGGGCGGAATGAAGCAAAAACTGAGTTTATGCTGTGCGTTGGTGCACAATCCTGACTTACTGATTCTTGATGAGCCAACCACAGGGGTAGACCCTTTATCACGCCGTCAATTCTGGTCATTAGTGGCCTCGCTACAAGCTGAACGTCAAGAGATGACGGTCATCGTGTCGACAGCCTATATTGATGAAGCCAAAAATTTTGAATACCTGCTAGCGATGGATGACGGCAAGCTCTTAGCCAATCAGCGGACGCAAACCGTCATGACAGAGCTGAATGTCACGTCACTTGAAGAAGCCTACATCAAGCTATTGCCACCAGAGAAACAAACGAATGCAGGCGCGTTGATTATCACGCCATTTGTCCCTGATCCTGATGCACCGCCCGCTATTGAGGCAAAAAACTTAACCAAGCGTTTTGGAGACTTTACAGCGGTTGATAATGTCAGCTTTTGTATTGAGAAAGGTGAGATTTTTGGTTTTTTAGGCTCTAACGGTTGTGGTAAATCGACCACGATGAAAATGCTGACTGGATTGATTGATAAAACAGAGGGCTCAGCCAAACTGCTGGGTCAGTCTATCGATGCAAATGACATAGCGACAAAAATGCGTGTCGGTTATATGTCGCAGTCTTTCTCGCTTTATGAAGAGTTGAGCGTACGTCAAAACTTAGAGCTGCATGCAACCCTTTATCAAATAGAAGGGGAGCGTGGACAGCAGGCCGTAAAGGATGCGTTAGATAAATTTGACCTCAGTGCTGTGGCGGATACAGCGCCAGCCTCGTTGTCACTGGGTATCCGCCAACGATTACAGCTGGCAGCGGCTTGTTTGCATCATCCCGAAGTATTGATTTTGGATGAGCCAACCTCAGGTGTCGATCCTGGTGCTCGTGATATGTTTTGGCGACAGCTATTGACGCTTTCACGAGAAGATAAAATCACGATATTTATTTCTACTCATTTTATGAATGAGGCCAGCCGATGCGATCGCATCTCTTTTATGCACCGTGGTCGCGTGCTGGTCGTTGGTACACCGACAGAGCTGACACATAATAAACAAGCGGAAGATCTCGAAGAAGCCTTTGTAGAGTATCTGCTCGAAGATGAAAAAAATGACACTGAACCCACCAGCCAAAACGACACGACTGAAAATACACCAGCAGAATCAGCGATCATAGCGTCTGAACCTGATAGTCAAACCGACAAAACCGACACGCTTAAGTATTGGTTTACCACTGTGTGGACATTTGCCACGCGTGAATTTAAAGAGCTATTACGCGATAAAATCAGGCTGTTCTTTGCTATCGTTGGGCCCATTATTTTGATGGTCATGACTGGTTGGAGTATCTCTTTTGATGTGCACGATTTACCGTATACCATACTGGATCAAGATCACTCTGCACAAAGTCGACAGTTGACGGAGTACTTTTCGGGCTCAGAATATTTTACATCTACGTCACCCGTAGACTCTATAAAGGCCGCTGAATACGCGCTTAGAAGCTCTGAGACGAAATTGGTTATTGATATTCCAGTGGATTATGGACGTGATTTATTGGCCAATAGACAACCAGAAGCGAGCTTTTATATTGATGGGACAGTACCATTCAATGCGGCCAATATTGAGGGCTATGTAGGAGGGATTATGAGGATATATATCAAAGACCTTCTTCAAGATACTGGCTTGCCTATCGATTTAGACCCTGCTGCTGAAGTGGTTCCACGCTTTATGTATAACCAAGACTTCAAAAGTGTGAACGCGGTCATTCCCAGTGTGCTAATGATGATACTCATGTTGATTCCGGCAATGATGACCACGCTGGGTGTGGTGCGTGAGCGCGAAGTTGGCTCGATATCAAACCTCTACACATCACCAGCCAGTGTGCCTCAATATCTGCTCGGAAAACAGCTGCCTTATGTCGTTCTGGGACTGATCAATTATCTCATACTTGTGCTCATGGCCATATTTTGGTTTAAAGTGCCCATAAAAGGCTCTTTTTTGGCGATGTCTTTTGGCGCATTGCTGTTGGTCTATGTGTCTACAGGCTTGGGGCTTTTAGTGTCTAGTTTGGTTCGTACACAGGTTGCCGCCTTGTTTGTCACCGCCATCGTCACTCTGATACCCACCATTAACTACTCTGGGTTGTTGTACCCGCTCTCTAGTATGGACGGCATTGCTTATGCCATTGGGGTCGGGTTCCCCGCATCTTGGTATCAGCGTATCAGTATTGGCGGGTTTACTAAAGGACTGAGTTGGTCCAGTTTTTTGACGGAGTACATGGTTTTGACCGCTTTTGCCTTGGCATTTATCACATTTGCCTCTATTTTCCTGAAAAAGCAGGAGGTATAAGTGCAGACTTTTAAAAATATCTGGACGTTGACCATCAAAGAATTGCGCAGTCTTTTTGGAGACAAGATACTGTTTCTCATGATTGGCTTCGTGTTCTCTGTCACTATTTATACTGTGGCAGAAGGCATCAATACGGATGTACGCAATGCGCCTGTAGGTATTATAGATTTAGACCGTACAGCCCTGACCAGACAAATTCGAGATGCCCTACAACAACCTTACTTTCTGCCTCCTGTCGATGTAAAACGCGAAGATGTCGATGAGTTGATGGACAAGAGCAAGCTTATTTTTGTGCTGGAGTTTCCACCTGGGTTTGAACGGGATGTGCTGGCTGGACGAAAACCGCAAGTTCAGCTGTTAATTGATGCCACCACCATGACTCAAGCAGGTATTGGGCAAGCCTATATTCTCCAAATATTTAATCAGGAAGTGAGTAATTTTTTAAAACAAGCCGATCCACCGTTATTGGTCAAGCCAGTACTGAACATGATATTTAACCCAAACGGAGACAGCTACTGGTACACACCAGTTATGGAAGTCTGCAATATGATTGCGCTCTTGGCAATAGGGTTGTCTGGTGCTGCCGTTATCCGTGAACGCGAACGTGGCACCATCGAGCATCTCTTGGTGATGCCAGTCAATACAACAGAAATCGTGATTTCAAAAATACTTGCCAATAGCTTGGTGATTTTATGTGCCTCCATGTTATCGATGGTTTTTGTGGTCCAGTATCTGCTCGGCATTCCCATCAACGGGTCGCTGCTTTTATTCGGTAGTGGTGTGGTCGTTTATCTGTTCTCCATATCTTCTCTCGGCATTATGCTATCAACCATGGCACCGAGTATGCCGCAGTTTGCCTTATTGATGTTGCCCGTTTTGGTTGTATCGTTACTCTTATCTGGCTCTATAGCGCCACGCAGCAATATGCCCGAAGCGGCACAAATGATAAGCGAGTATTGGCCCACGACTCAGTTTGTCAGCTTTACTCAAAATGTTTTATTCCGTAATGCTGGCTTGGACATTGTTTGGCCTGAGCTATTAGTCATGACAGGTATCGGCGTCGTGTTTCTTATTTTTGCTTTAGTACGATTTAAAGCGATGCTTGAAAAGCTAGGATAATGTGCAAAACAGACTGACCCAATTTGGCTCAATAAAAGCCAGTCATATGTATAACGATATCCTAGGATAGCTTCTATGAGACGTCCTAGGGCGTGTTTGATATTCGACCATGGCACTGAATTAAAAATAATGATAGAGAATATAAGGAGAAGAAGCGCATGTTTCCATTATCCAAAATTGTGAGTTTGGGAGCATTGGTCTTGATCTTAAGCGCCTGCCAAAGCACACAGGTTGTACGCCAAAGTGACATTTCTATTCCGACAATGTTTGACGAAAACAAAGCGGCGAAGGGCAGTCCAGAAATTAGCCACTGGTGGCGACAATGGCAAGATCCGCTATTAAGTCGCCTAATAGAGCAAGGCTTACAAGACAGCCCCGATATCCGTATCGCTGAAAGTCGTTTTGCAGAAGCAGTGGCAATCAGTCGTCTTGCCACTGCTGATCTTGGGCCACAAGCTGGCGTCAATGCTTCAGCGGGCCTTATAAATGGTTCGGCTCATCTGTCTGCAAATGACAACCTCAGTCGTCTATTGGGTGCTAGTACAGCGCTGCTGGAGACGCACCAAGATATAGACAGCAGTCATGCTAATGCGGGATTCTCTGCTGCGTGGGAGCCTGATATATTTGGCAGAAAACAAAGTGATGCTGATGCCGCCCGTTATGCGGCGTTGGGTGTACAAGAAAAAGTATATGGCGCGCAAATGCTACTGGCAGATCAAATTGCTGATCACTATTTTCAGGCCCGTGCCGCCCAGCAGCGTGAAGTCATTACCGCCCGCAATGTAGAGATATTGACGCGCTTTGAGCGATATATAAAAGGGCGTTTTCAAGCAGGTCAAGTCACCATGTATGAAGTCAATAATGTCCAAAGTAAACTCAATGCCATGCGTGCGAAAAAAAGCACAATCAATGCAGAATATGCCACACACGTACGTAGCATAGCCGTACTTATCGGGCAAGTACCGCAAGGTTTTGAGCTACCTTCTACGACTGTAGACATTCTCAATCATCAACCGAGTGCGCCCAGTGGCCAAACGCCACAAGGGTTGCTAGAACGTCGTCCAGATCTGCGTGCCTATGGCGCACAAGTCAATGCCTATTCTGCCAAACTGGCAAGTGCCAAAGCTGATCTGCTGCCACGTTTCTCCATTCGTTTTTTAGGTCAAGGTGGGCGTATTGACGTTGACAGTGATGTGCCAGATTTGAAAGGTTGGGGCAGTATACTGAGTGTGGGTATACAGGTTCCCATTTTTACGAATGGTCGGATTGAGGCCAATATTGACAGCGCAGACGCTCGATTGCAAACGGCGCTACTGCAATATGATCGACGGCTACTGCGCGCGCTCGGTGAGGTAGATAATACCTATCAGGTGCATCAGGCTCTACAGCAGCAACAAAAATTGCTGAATACGGCCTATCAGCAGTCTGCCAAGCGTGCCAGCGATGCCGAAAAACTGTTTCGTTATGGTTATCAAACATTAGATGAAGCTCTGACAGCGCAGCTCGACTCGGAACAAATACAAGAAAACTTGATCTACTCGCAGCTTGCTCGAGCACAAATGCTACTGAACCTTTATAAATCATTGGGAGGAGGGTGGGTAGAGAATGTCACTGCGGAGGCATCGTAAATTTCGCTAACTATTTGCTACTGATTTTCTCACTATCTGCTCATCCCAGTACGGCGGCGTGCCATAGTAGTCCGTCATAAAGTCAATAAAACATCTGACTTTATGGGGCAGCAGTTTTCTATGGGCATAGACGGCATATAAGCCTAAAGGGTTGGGCTCGTATTCAGGTAGGACTATGACCAATTTGCCAGTGTTTAGCGCCTCACTAGTAATAAAAGTCGGCTGCAATATCAGTCCCGCACCTGCAATGGCGGCTTCTACCAGTACGTCGCCGTTGTTACTATGGAAAACGCTACGTTCCTTGAAATGTTTTGTCTTTAGGTATTTATAAATTTGCCCCTGAGTTTCTACATTCATATAGCTATAGTGCAAATAGCGAAGTGCCTCTAAATCCTCAAGTTGTTTGGGCAAACCATGAATTTTCAAATATTCAGGTGAGGCACACAAAACCACGCGGATAGGCGCAATTTGTTTGGCGATGAGCGACGAGCTCTCGAGCTGTCCAATACGCAGTGCGATATCAAAGCCTTCTTCGACGATATCAACTTTTCGGTCGCTCAGCTGTAGATCAACAGTGACTGAGGGATATTTTTCTTGAAAATCAGCGATCAATCTTGCCATGTGTTTTAAGGCAAACGAGACGGGCGCACTGATTCGTAGAACCCCTTTAGGGTGTTGTTGTAAGCCGCCCAACTGTGCTGCCATTTCATCAATACTCGATAAAATATGCTGTGCATGCGTAAAATATTGACTGCCAGCCTCAGTCAAACTGACCTTGCGAGTAGTGCGGTTGAGCAGGCGAGTATGTAGTTGCTCTTCCAGTCTTGCAACATACTTGCTGACCAGCTGCGGTGAGAGTTGCATCGTGATGGCCGCCTTACTAAAACTGCCCTCTGTCACTACCGCGACAAAGGCACGCATTGCGTCAATTCTATCCATATTTTTATCCCAATATTAAATACACTATAAACAATATGTTGATAATTATTCAATATAACTCAGCTTACTATTTTATATCGTTGATAGTAAAGTGTGCTCATATCATTCCCTACACAATTTATCCCAATAATATGTAATCGAGTAATTATCAATGACAACATCACTATTGCACAAAATTTTGACATCAAAAGCTGGGTCAGCAGCTTTAATTCTTCGTGTACCTGTCGGCTTGATTTTGGCAGCCCATGGTGCCCAAAAACTATTTGGCTGGTTCGGTGGTAATGGGCTAGCAGGTACGGCTCAATGGCTAAGCAGTATCGGTATGGAGCCTGGCTACTTGATGGCCATGCTGGCAGGCGGTGCTGAGTTCTTTGGTGGCCTTGCATTAGTCATCGGACTATTGACCAGACCTGCCGCAGTGGTCGCTGCATTCACGATGTTAGTGGCTATTTTTTCTGTTCATATCAGTAATGGATTATTTGCCGCTGACGGTGGCTACGAATATGCATTGGTATTGATGGTGGCTTTGCTTGCTTTAGCAGTACAAGGTGGCGGTGCTCTGAGCATAGATAAGATGCTATCAGAAAAGTAGAGTGGATCTAATGGCTATTAGCAGCCCAAATGCTGCGCTTAGTTTACATGATTATATCTTACTCAGGCATATCCTCAATCTGAACGGTAAACTATAAATGGGCTGCCATTGATCTCAATTTTATCACCACTTTCAAAATGAAGACACGCCCTAATATTAAAGAGTGTCATATCAACCAATATACCAAAAAGTTATTCAAGTAAATATTTGATTAACGAGTCGAATTTAGAGACATGGACTCTATAAAAAATATTGTTATCTATTGTTAAGTGTCACTCGATGCTATGTATAATGCAGCCCTAGCACAGCGTTCACTCATACACCCTTAATAAGAAGATTTCATTATGTCAAACAAGCGTCCTTTATATATTCCCGTTGCTGGACCTGCTCTTTTAGAGACTCCTTTACTGAATAAAGGTAGTGCTTTTTCATCAGAAGAACGTGATAGCTTTAATCTAACTGGGCTACTGCCTCATAACATTGAGACGATTGAGGAGCAGTCATTACGCGCTTATCATCAACTGCGCTCATTCACTAGTGATATGGATAAGCATATTTACTTGCGTAACATCCAAGATACCAATGAAACCTTATTCCATCACCTCATTGAGCAGCATATTGAGGAAGTGATGCCGCTCATTTATACCCCAACCGTTGGTCAAGCGTGTGAAAAATTCTCGCAAATTTATCGCCGTAAACGGGGTCTGTTTATCTCATATCCTGAGCGCCATAAAATTGATGACATGCTGCAAAATGCCACCAAGCAAAACGTCAAAGTAATCGTTGTCACTGATGGAGAACGTATATTAGGCCTAGGCGATCAAGGCATTGGCGGTATGGGAATCCCCATTGGTAAACTAGCTTTGTACACGGCTTGTGGTGGTATTAGCCCTGCTTATTGTCTCCCTATTTTGCTGGATGTCGGCACCAATAACCAACAGCTACTTGATGATCCTATGTACATGGGTTGGAGAAATCCACGCATCTCGGGTGATGAATATAATGATTTTGTCGATTTATTTATTCAAGCTGTTAAGCGCCGTTGGCCAGAAGCATTATTACAATTTGAAGATTTTGCCCAAGAGAACGCGACACCATTATTGAATAAATATCGTGACCAGTTATGCTGCTTCAATGATGACATTCAGGGCACTGCTGCGGTTTCAGTCGGTACCTTGATTGCAGCGTGCTTAAACAAAGGTCAAAAACTTAGCCAACAAAAAATAGCATTTTTAGGCGCAGGATCGGCGGGCTGCGGTATTGCTGAGCATATCATTCGCCAAATGCAGCGTGAAGGATTGACTGAAGAGCAGGCTCGCAGTCAAGTATTTATGGTTGACCGTTATGGCCTACTTACTGATAATATGACAGAGCTACAAAAATTCCAAGAACCATTGGTACAAAAAGAATCAGCTATTGCAAGCTGGGACAAAAGTCAAAAGCTGGGTTTAGCGCAAGTGGTTAAACAAGCAAAAATAACCGTACTATTCGGCGTCAGTGGACAAAAAGGTCTGTTCACCCAAGAAGTGATCGAATCGTTGTGCGTTAATACGGAAAATCCAATTGTACTACCACTCTCAAATCCTACATCTCGTGTGGAAGCAACGCCGCAAGAGGTCATGAATTGGAGTAAAGGTAAGGCAATTATTGCGACGGGCAGTCCTTTTCCTCATACTACTTTTAACGGCCAGTCTTTTGAGGTTTCTCAGTGTAATAACAGCTATATTTTCCCCGGTATTGGTCTGGGTGTTTTAGCAGCACGGGCGACGGGTATCAGCGATAATATGCTAATGGCGGCAAGCCAAGCCCTTGCAGATATATCAATGGAATACGAAAAAGCACCTGGTGCCATCCTACCGCCTATTGAGGTTATCAGAGAGATCAGTGAAAAAATAGCGTATGCAGTGGCATTGCAGGCGGCTCAAGATAAGCTAGCACTACCTATTACAGCGGAGAATTTACAACGTCGTTTAAAAGCAAATTTTTGGTTACCTGAATATCGTAACTATCGCCGTACTTCCTTCTAGGTTTATAAATTAGATATAACAAACCCTAATATTGGGCATATTACCTAAGTACAATACTGAATGAAAAAAGGTTGCTAACGCTATATTATATATAGTGTTGGCAACCTTTTTTTCTGTAAAAATCAGTTATAGCATTTATTAACTTAGGGGCTGTCCTAAATTAGTTGACCACTATAGTCAAAGAATTTATAAATCGCCACACAGCCATAAGAAATAAAAGAACAAGGTATCAACGCAATCTAGCCGCCACTCTTTACGTTTTTGTTTAACCCAAGCCCACATCTGTTCGATATAGTACATCCTTTATAAAAGTGGTACAGTTCTTTTAAAATAAGCGAAAAGTAAAAAGATTATGACTTATTCAGCA
>NZ_JASDDJ010000023.1 GCF_030407455.1 Psychrobacter sp. 5A.1 | reverse complement strand
GAGTAAGTCATGGTCTTTATAATAATAATTAAGTTTGATAATTAGTTTATAACACTTTTAAGTAGGCTTGACTATATTCTAAATGGCTTGGCCAGTATCTTTTTCGTATTGATAGTCTTCGCTGCCATCGCTTCTAACTGGGAGCTGCTAAAGTCACAGTTGACATCAATGGGGCTTGAGCTTGTTCTTATCATTATGGCTTTATTTATATTTAGTATTTTAACCTCTAAATTATTAAAGCTTAGCTGGTTTGATACCAAAACCATCTCTATAGAGACGAGCATTCAGAACAGTACGACTGCGATTACTTTAGCACCTATCATTATGGGAACAGCTGTTGGCCTGCCTGCCATCGCTTTACCTGCGGCGGTATATGGTGTGTTGATGTATGTGATTGCGCTGCCAGTTATTGCGTTGATTCGGAATAAGAACTAGGCTTTATTGAAACTAGATTAGATAGATCGGATTACAAATCAACCTATCTTACTCTTTGTCTAACTACCATCTGTCTAAGGGATAATTGTCAGACACCTGATAGCCTTTTTCTGCATTAAAATAGCTGGTATAGATGACATTGTTATAAGTTTTACCATCAATACTTCCATTGACGATAAGCTGCAACGGATAATAGCCACTTACAACTTTAGATTTGTCGATTGAATGAATTTTTACGTCTATATCTTCGCATGCAGGCAACTGCTCTTCGCCGCAAAGGCCTGTTCCAGCATTACTAAACTCACTGTTTATAAAGCTATCTACAATACTATTCCCCACAGATGATAAAATTATAAAACCTGACTCAAAGTATCCTTGATGTAAGTCACTATGCTCATTTACAAATCCCCACTTCTCAGGACCAAGCTTAAGCAACTTCCAATCGTGTAAACCGTAGCCTGAAGCGCCAGCACTCATGTCAGGACTTGCTGACTCAACTTGCCAATGGTTACCATTAGGTTTTAGTATGAACATACCTGCTAGTCCAGATAGAGCATGACCTTTCAATCTTCTATCACCATTAGCATCAAACTCTAGATCCCCTGTCACCATGATATAAAGGCGCATACCTTTGCTTGTTTTAACCATTATCTGACGGTCTATTTCAACGCAATAACCAAATCCCTCTTTTTGTCCTTTATCATACGTATAACCACCAGATATTACACCATGACACTTAAATTCCTGGTTATAGAGTGGATAATAGGACTTTAAGACAGCCATAAGAGTCTCATTTGATATGGCGCTATTGGTTTGAGGCATGTCTGCTAGCGCATGACTACTGAAAAAAACAGTCATCATTAAGGCTACTCTCTTTAAGAGTATTATATTTAAACAACGCAAAATTATTTCCTCTAGGACTGTAGACGCTATTTCATTGGATAATTTTCAGGCGCTTGATACCCTTTTTTTGGCTCGTATTTTATCTTATAGACCTGATTGTGATAGGTCTTATTATCTTTTCGACCGTTAACCATAAAAGTTAAAGGATAAAAACCATTAATGACTTTACTCGTATCAATGTGTTGCAATTTGGCTTTGATATCATCGCATAACCGTTTCACCTCATTATTACAAAGATCGGTATAGGCACTAAAATGACGATTAATGATTGAGCTTTTGATAATATTTTTCCCATTAGGCATTAATATAGTCAAACTGGTTACTACATAACCCGAATATTCGTAACCATCCTCATTTATAAAGCCCCACTTATTGGGCGCTAAATGCATTAACTTCCAGTCACGTATTCCCATGCCTTGTGCACCCGCACTCATGATAGGACTGGCTGATTCTACTTTCCAGCCATCACCATCTGGCTTTAAGACAAACATACCAATTAATCCTTGGTAAAAAAGAGCGTCATTACTGTCTGTCAGCCCCTCGTCATGCTCACCAAATGCTATATCACCAGTAACTAATACATAAAGTCGTTTACCTACATCGGTATCAACCATAACTTGGCGATCTATCTCAACACAGTAACCAGCTTTGTTGTCACTATCAGAGAATACGCCATAAAAACTTGAATCGACCACTACACTTTGGCACTCAAGCTTCTTGTTATAGTATGGATAATATTCATTCAAAATTTCATCGACTGTTTGTGCTGCATAAACGTGAGTAACACTGAATATTAAAAATATAAAAGCTAAACATTTAAGCCAATGACTATTTTTGCTAATTGCATATTTATTTTTCATTGTTAAGGTTCTTATAAAAACATTAACGAACATAAGTTAATTTTTAAAACTTCACAAGGTATAAATCATTTTCCATAAAAAAACCACCTCAAAAGAGGTGGCTTCTTAGACTAACTTTAGTACTTTACGGTTTGGATCTGAACAGCTTATTGCATAACCAAGTATTCAAACGCTGATAGTGCTGCTTTACTACCTTCACCCATCGCAATATTAATCTGTTTAAAAGGAACAGTCGTGACATCACCACAAGCAAAGATACCTTTACGATCGGTACGGCAGCGCTCATCAATCTCAATCTCACCGAAACGATTTAAATCAACAAAGCCTTTGATAAATCCAGTATTCGGTACTAGGCCAATTTGTACAAACACCGCCGCCAAATCTAACTCTTTGGTATCACCTGAATTACGGTCTTCATAAACGATAGAGCTAACTTTACCATCTGTGGCTTTAATCTCTTTAGTCGCCGCGCTAGTAATGATGTCAATATTGGCTTTTTCTTTGGCCTTGTTGATGAGTACCTGATCCGCTTTTAAGTCATCAGCAAACTCAAATACCGTGACATGTTTTACGATACCTGATAAATCAATCGCGGCTTCAATACCAGAGTTACCACCGCCAACAACCGATACATCTTTACCTTTGAAGAAAGGTCCATCACAATGCGCACAAAACGCCACGCCTTTACCAATATTTTCTTCTTCGCCTGGTACGCCAAGCTTACGCCATTGAGCACCAGTCGCTAGGATAATACTACGGGTCTCAAACGTCTCACCAGTATTCAGGTGGATACGATAGTTCTCATCTTCAGTTTCACTGATTTCTTTCACGCTCACGTGTTCTTTTAGCGTGATGTTGTATTCGTGCAGATGCTTAACAAAGTTGTTTGATAAGTCCGTACCGTTGGTTAATGGTACTGAAATCAAGTTTTCGATGTCTTGCGTGTCTTTGACCTGACCACCGATACGATCAGCAACCATGGTGACTTTGAGGCCTTTGCGGGCGGTATAGATAGCTGCCGCCACCCCTGCAGGTCCAGCACCGATGATAGTAACGTCTTGCTGCTCTAGTTGCTCAGAATCGTCCTCTTCTACTTCTGACAATAAATCAGGGAACTGCTCTTGCAATTTTCCGATCAATTTAGCAGTGTCAATCAAACCATTAGCAAACGGCTTACCGTTTAAGAATACCGCTGGTACACCTTGGATGTTGTTCGCTTCTACCTGCTCTTGAAACAATGCACCATCAATCATCTCGTTGCTGATACCATCGTTTAGTAGCGCAAACTGGTTCAATGCCTGAACGACTTCTGGACAGCTATGGCATGACAATGACACGTAGGTCTGGAACTGTAGCGGCTTATTAAAGCGCTTAACTAGCTTTTGGATACCTTCATCCAACTTCAGCGTATGACCACCCGCTTGTAAGATAGCCAAAATCAGCGAGGTAAATTCATGACCGCCTGGAATACCGCTAAAAACGATACCCGTATCTGTCAATGCGCCATCGATATGACCGACTACTTTAAAACTAATCGCACTAGGCAAACTATCGTCAGTTGCTTCTGCATCGAAGTTTATTTTGTCTGTCGTTCCAGCAATCTTGGTCAAAAAATCAATCAACTCTGCACGCTTACTATGCTCACCGCTACCCAATACAAAAGTAATAGGACGAGTCATGTTTTCGCTATAGCTCTTAACGGCATCTAATAAATTTTGATCTATCATGTTTGTTCCCCATTATGACTGAATATGTAACGACAACTGTTGTGTTGCGCGTTCAAATATGGATTATTTAGTATTAATAATGTTGTCTAAAATATTATAGGCAATAAGCTTATGCCCTTTGATGTCTCTATTATCATAGGTTTGAGACATTTGGGCAAGCTGAGAAACTCAAACCTTATGTTTTATAAAACCAATCGCATATCTATTTATTTAATTAAATATAAATACATAAGCAAATGATAGTGATGGTATATGGATTATTTTTTCGCTACAATCAAGTAAGGCCGATAGGAAGGATTCCTATTTGTCTCGTGACAGATTGGCTTTTTCATAGATTTATCATGAGGCCTTTCTGCTGGTATTAAGCCTTATCAAGATTGAGTGAGCGTTTTGGCTTAATAAAAATCAAGGCTCAAAATCATAACGACAATGCGCGGATGCTGATTGTTAGCTTGCGCTTCATAACAAGGATGAACACATGAGAAAGACTGACACATTGCAAGACAACAGAGATGTTATTACTGAACTTAGGCAAAAAGACAGCCATTTTGCCAGTATTTTTGATGAGCATACTCAGCTTGATCAACAGATTAATCATCTGGAAAAAGATTTGGTAAAGCATGCTAGCCGTGATGAAGAAATAGAACAAATGAAGCGGCGAAAGCTGCAACTAAAAGATGAGATTTATAAAATAATCGATAAAAACAAACTACAATCTCATGCTTAATTTATGATTAAGCAATAAAAATACTGAGTAATAAAAGACATAAAAAGACCCCATCAACTTATGCTGATGGGGTCTTTGTTTATCGTATTGATATAACCAGTAGCTTTATATACAACACTATAAATATCTAAATGATTTGACTGATTAAGCCATTACTTAGATTTTACCAACAAGATCAAGACTTGGTTTTAGCGTTTCTTGCCCAGCTTCCCAAGCTGCTGGGCAAACTTCGCCGTCGTTTTCACGAACGTACTGTGCTGCTTTTACTTTACGTAGCATGTCTTTTGCACTACGGCCAATACCGCCAGCATGAATTTCAGCAACTTGAACCAAACCGTCTGGATCTACCAAGAACGTACCGCGCTCAGCCAAACCAGCTTCTTCGATCATCACGTTAAAGCCGCGAGTGATTTTACCAGTAGGATCGCCGATCATTGGGTACTGTACTTTGCCGATAGCGTCTGAAGAATCATGCCATGCTTTGTGCGTGAAATGCGTGTCAGTTGATACTGAGTATACTTCTACACCTAGGCCTTTTAGCTCGTCATAATGAGCGGCCATGTCTTCAAGTTCAGTTGGGCAAACAAAAGTGAAATCGGCTGGGTAGAATAAGAAGATTGCCCAGTTGCCTTTTACGTCTTCTGAAGTGATGGTTTTGAACTCACCGTTTACATACGCATCTGCTGAAAATTCTGGGATTTCTTGATTGATAATAGACGCCATGATTGGCTCCTTTATAGTTAAGTTAATGAGAAATTATTTATATGGTTTTTTTACTTAGCCCTTTAACTATCTGGGCTACCTGACAAACTATACGCGAATTCTATCGTTAATCCAGTTAAAAGTTTTTAATGTGATGTTTTGTTTTATTAAACTTGTTAAACTATTCTCTCTACATTTTATCATCAGTGCGCTATGCATGATTGACTATATAGCATTAAAGTGACATTGAGATTACATCGTGTTAAAAGCTCATCAATAGAGAGGTTTTATGATTACTTTACGACAACTTGAGTTTGCCCTAGCCGTCGCCAAACATCGTCACTTTAAACGTGCAGCAGAAGACTGCAATATCTCTCAGTCTGCACTAAGTTTGGGTATCGCAGAATTAGAAAAACAGCTCGATACTCAGATTTTTGAACGCAATAATAAGCAGGTATTGATCACTCCTATCGGTCAAGATATCCTCACACGGGCACAGCGCGTGTTTTCTGAAGTGAGTGACTTGACCACGCGTGCGCACAGCCATCAGACACCGCTTGCGTATCCGATGACCGTCGGCATCATTCCAACGATTGCCCCTTACTTGCTGCCAAAAGTACTGCCTGCGCTGCGTGATCAGTATCCAGAGTTTCGCATGACCATCGTCGAGCAACAAACAGAGCGTTTGCTTGAGCAAGTGCGTTACGGTCATATCGACACCGCTATCATTGCGCTGCCTTATGCGGTAGACGGGTTACACAGCTTCGAGTTTTGGAGTGAAGACTTTTTTGCGGTATTCCCAAAAGACGACGTACATGCCGAGCTTGAGACCATCAACGCAGATGAGTTAGCGACGGCCAACCTGATGCTACTTGGCGAAGGACATTGCTTGACCGATCAAACACTGTCTGTCTGTCATTTCGACCGTGCACAGATGAAGTCGAGCTTTTCAGATGCCAGTTTGAACACACTTATTCAGATGGCGCTTGCCAATATGGGCACGACGCTAGTACCTGAGATGGCGCTGGATCAGTTGCATTTGCAAAATCAGAATGCCGTTGCGGTGCCATTAGCTGAGCAAGGCCCTCATCGCCATATTGCCTTTGTCACCCGTCTGAATTATGCCCGTGTCGATGATGTGAGCTTGCTTGGTGAGGTGTTTAATAAAGCGTTTAAAGATGCGGCTAATACAAAATAAATGGCCGGCAATAAAGGTTAAACATGAATGAATTGTCACCAATAAATATGGATCTGGGCAGTCGTTTGTACTTGCATTTATCTGCTATCAGTGATGATGTCACGCCAGAAAAAGCGCAAGCACTCTGGCAAGATATCGCTGTGCGCTATAATGAGACTCAACGTGCTTATCATACGCTCAATCATATTGAGCAGCTATTTGGACAGTTTGAGAGTATTACGCACCATCTTGCTGAGCCGCATATCATTGCATTGGCACTGTACTATCATGATGTGATATATGAGCCGACACGCTCCGACAACGAGCTAAAAAGTGCTGAGTTTGCGGCTGATGCTCTGAACCTTTATCTAAGCCCAAAGCAGTGCCAGCAGATCTGGGCACTCATCATGATGACGGCTAACCATCAGATAGATGCGTTGATAGACAGTCATCAATATAACGATGCGGCGTATTTGTTAGATATGGATTTGAGTATCTTGGGTGCGCCTTGGTCTACCTACGAGCAGTATGCAAACGCGATACGGCAAGAATACGCACACGTCGCTGATGACAACTACCGTGATGGTCGCACTGCGGTATTAAAAGGATTACTAGCACATCCCAAACTCTATCTGACTGACCATTACCATGAGCGCTTAGAAGCGCAAGCTCGCGACAATATCAAACGCGAGGTTAATTCGCTACTTCAATCGCAGCTTAACGAATAGCTCACTGCCCTGCCGTGCAGCATGCGAGTTATAACTCGGCTCCATTATTTCTATATCAAAAACGCTCTCAAAACGCTGTTGGTATTCTTCTTTCGTGCCACCGAATGGTGGTTCTTGTCGCCCAAAATCTCTATCAAACAGCAAGCCGACTAGCTTACCCTTAGGCTTCAGCAACGCAGCCATTTGCTCGACATAGTCATCTCGGCGTGCTGGATTTATCGCACAAAAAAACGTCTGCTCAAGCACACAATCAAACTGATGTTGCTCAGGTGATAAACCAAAGAAATCTGCGCAAATTAAATGCTCAGTCGGAAAGTCAGGATAACGCTCAGCAAATGCTTGGATCGGGGCAGGCGCAAAATCAACCAAGGTAACATTGGTAAAACCTTGCTCATGTAGATAACCCACCTCGTAGGCATTACCCGCTCCTGGCACCAATATCGCTTGTTCTCTCGCACTCTCAGGTAGCTGGTCGATGTAAGCTTTGAGGGGTGGTGATACTTGCCCCATATCCCAGCCAGTGCTGTTCTTCTCATAACGCTGCTGCCAAAAATCAGCCTGATTGACATTATTCATAGAATATCCTTATCCACCTGACTCTATCATAAACTCTAAATTTCATTTAAACGGTACAAAATATACCGTTATAATTTAGCATATTTGGCTTATTAACGTTACAGATATTGAAGATTAGATCTAATCCAGCTGACCTGTCTTGCCCGCTAGGATATTATGCCATTGCTGGTAATCTGGCATCGCTGTGGCAACGGTTTGCCAAAACGCACGGCTATGGTTGGCATGATGCAAGTGGCACAGCTCATGAACGATTACGTATTCGGTGCATTCGATAGGATAAGCAGGAAGATAAACCGATAGCCAAATTCGTTTTGCGCGCGTGTTGCAGCTGCCCCAACGCGTGTGCATTTTTTTCAAACGTATTTCATTGGCATAAGCGCCAACGATTGGCTGCCACTTTTCAAATAGTGCAGGTGCGACTTCGGAGAGTTGTTGCCGATAGTAGGTGATTTTTTCATCAGGACTGAGCGTAAAGGACTGTGCTGTGCCCCATAATAATAGTGGGCTATTGGCAGTTAAGGATTCTGTTAAGGCGTGCTGTTTACGCTTATATTGTTCCAATACTTGCACATGGTTAGCCACTGCCCATGATACACGCTGAGCAACAGCCTGTGCAATCTGTGCAGCACTCATAGATACTGGTACAGACACCATCAACAGGTATGGTTTTAGACGAAAATTGATATTTTTGACGCGTTTTTTAGTAACCTGTAGCTCAATGCCTGCTTGTGCAAGTTGTTGCTTGGCAAGTATTGATATCGATGTCGTATCTTGTGTCGCCATCGTTATCCCCTACCTCTCTCACTTATCACAATAATGCCTGCAAATGGTTGTCAAAAGACATCATATGCAATTTACTGTCTTTGATAATCCGCTCAGAATGTTCAGCATTATTCGCGTCAATTTGTACCTCTAGCAAAGCATTTACTCTTAGCGCGGTTAGCTGCCCTTGACCATCACTGACGATAAACCCTGTCGGCTCGGTACAGTCGTCGATGTTACTAGCTGATGTCTCAGAGTTAGCTAAAACTGACGCTCCTGCACAATCTGGCAGACTCACATCATCAATCAGCTCACGAGTATGTAAATCATAAATCGCCGCACAGCCACCAATTGGCGTGGTCACACACAGTAAGTTGCGCTCACTATCAACCGCTACGCTAGCGATATATTGGTGAAAGCGTTGCCATTGATTGTTTGGCATGGTTAGTGGGGTAAAGCTGGTATCACCACGTTTATGAGTCAGCACCAATGGGACATTGATGTGTTTTTCACCTTGGAATTGGATACCGATCATCACTGTGCCATCATCGTGCATAGCTAAGTGGCGTACACTCATCTGATTATGCTCAGGAATGACCTGTTCAAGCAGTGCGCCATCGTGACGGTTCAGATACACCAGCGATGGTCGCATGGTATCTAGATTTAGCTCCTCACGAGAGGCTTGTTCGGTTTTGATACCACCGTTTGCAATGACTAGCGTCTCACCATCTGGATGCATAATCAGCTCATGTGGACCGATGCCATGTGAGTCAAACTCTGCTACTTTTCTATAAGCGTCGTCGGCATCATAGATACCAATTTTGCCGGCCAAACTCACCGTGTCATTTTCAGTCACATAGAGCAACCTGCCATCTAAGCTATAGCAAGCATGACCATAAAAATGACGGTTTAAATCAGCTTTGATGGCATATTTTACTTGCCCATTTGACGTATTGAGCACCCAAAACTTTTCACTGGGACGACGACCCATGACGACGACGTCGCGGCTTGGTTCGATAGTATTATGTTGATCGTGAGCTTCAGGTACATGGACAGATACAGGCTGAACAACGATGTCGTGGACACGCTCAGGCATGGTCGTTTGCCAAACGATTTGTCTGTCAGCATCAATACCCACCACACCAAAGTCATGCTCATTTTGGCTTGATAAAGCCTTATTTTTTGGCATAGAGGCGACACCACTAACCCAGCTAACTGGGCGCGCCAGCATCGTCGTCGTGTGCATGGCAGTAAAGTCAGGCGCATCACACTCATCATTATCTATAGCATGATGATAAGCCTGCTTCCCTGTTGCCACTGCTTGCTGACAAGCATAGCGCAAGCGTGTCAGCTTCGACGTTGAATCAGTGGTCGATCGTAATGCCTGCCATTGCGTACGAATACCAGTCACATAGTCTTGTAGGCTGGCATCTGGATGCTGCTGCTTACGATAACGATGGTGAATACCGACCAACGCTGCTGTACCTATTGCGGTCAGCATGGAAGTCGTCAAGAGCTCATGGCGTGCCGAACTTGTACCAGACCCATTAGCGCTATTTGACTGGTCATGACTTTTGGCTGCTGATACGACAGTATTCGCTTCGATAAGAGACATCGTCTAATCGCCATCGGTGCTATTAAAACCCACACGGATACCAAGTGCTGGGATTAACTGGCGTTTAATCAAACGAGTTACCTCTGTAAGATGATCGTATAACGCTTGTTGATCATCCTTATTAGCCTTTGATAAATCTTCTGGCATTTGTGCCAATAATGCGGTCGTGTCGGCAAGTGCAGTCGATAGATTATCCGAGACTTTGTTTTCATCATTGCTGCCAAGGATAGCCGTCAACACGGGATCCGTCATGGCTTTATTGATGGTGTCTAACTTAGCATTGATAATAGCGCGGCTTTGACCAGCGGTAACAGCTGGCAAATGGCCTTTTGCTTTACCCGTCAGACCGAGTGGCTGATCAATGGCATTAGACTTCATGGTCTCAATCAATGACAGTAAAGAGTTAAACCATTGGTTCAAACCTTGATCGCTGTCAGCTACTTTATCAATTGCCAATAAATCAGTGGCGTTCTGCTGCCAGTTTTTTTCGATGGCTTTTAGACGTGTGCTCAACGCACTGCTTGCACTGATCACATAAGCGCATTGACCAGCGTCCAAACTGTCATTGGCAAACAAAGCTTCTTCTAACCCTGGTACGCCCTGTACGATGGCGCTCTCGTTAGCAAGCTGCTCTGGGGTTAGCTTGGGATTGGCAGCAATCAAATCGGCCACGCCACTGTGTACCAGCCCACGCTCGTCAGGGTAATAGTTAATGTACAAGTTACTCATGCTGGCTGTCGCAGGGCCGAAGTTGATCATCTCAGCACTCGACCACGCTTGTGCCAATACGAGCCACTGCGCACGTAATGCTTGTAGCTCATCACCGCTTACTGGCGCTTGTGTACAATGCTTTTGCGCCAACTCATTTAGGAGATCGCTTTGCTTCGCCGCATCGGCATACGCAGGAATCACGATGTCATCTGCCACATGCGTCAAATACGTTTTTTCAGTCTCAGGGCTGATATCCACCGCAACGATCTGCTCAGTGCTTGCTTTGCTGCTTTCTACTGAACTGTCAGTAGCTGCATTGTCTTGCACAACTTTTTGGCTGTCCACATCTGGCGCTTTATTGTCATCAGCAGGTTTGACACAGCTGATAAGCAGTCCTGCACTTAATGCAGACAGCGCCATTGCCAAAGCGTGGTTTATTTTCATAGGTTTCTCGGTATTTATATGAGTAATTATTTCAATCGTTGTATCTGTAATAGGGTAGATTGTTTTATTAATATCTGCCCTATTTAGGTATTAAATGTAAATAAACAATCGCACTTTTATAATGACTTTAAGAACGCATTCAATTCAGCACGCCCTTGTTTATCAAGTTTAAGCACTTCTTTCTGTTGTTTTTCAGACTCTCCACCATGCCATAGAACGGCTTCCATTAGCGTACGAGCACGGCCATCATGCAAAAACGTCGCTTGTGAATCAACCGTTTGAGCAAGCCCTACGCCCCAAAGTGCAGGCGTACGCCACTCATAAGAGTTGGCTAAAAATTCAACTTGGGCATCTTTTGGTGGTAACTTACCAGCAATCGTACGATCAGCGAGATCATCGCCCATATCATGTAATAACAAATCTGTGTAAGGATAAATCACTTGGCCATGCTGCTCAAGATGATCATCGTCGGTTTTTGGCAACTGATATCTTGGCGTATGGCAGCTTTGACAGCCCATGTCATAAAAACGTTTTTTGCCCGCCAGCACCAGCTCATCATCTGCATTACGGCGATGCGGCACTGCGAGATTGCGGGTATAAAACTCTACAAATTTAGCGACCTCATCATTTACTTCAACAGGTGGTTTACCGTTACCTTGCTCATCAGCACCCGTCGTTGCATTTAGACAAGCGGTCTGCGTTGGCATACAGGACTCGTGAGGACGGATGTTTGATGTCAAACCCATGTCTTCGTTAAAGGCACTTTGGTTCTGAGTAATCAGTTTGGTTTGACCCGCTTTCCAACCAAATCGTCCAAGCGCATGCTTGCCGGTTTGTGGATCCATCACCCAGTTGAATTTACCACTGATATCGCTATTGCTACTGTCGCTCGCTTGTTTTTTAATGTCATCATCAGGTATCTGCTCTAACAGCCCAAGCCCAATCATCGGTAGAGCCACACGCGGCGATACCATCATTTCATCGTCAAGAGCACCATAGCCAGGTTTGGTCAGATTAAATGTTGGTGCACGCAGCGTCTCGACATACCCATCAGCAAAGGTGACTGGTTTATCCGTCCACTGCACCGCGATTCTCGCTTCAGCAGGCACGCCCTGAATACCGCGATCTTGTAGCTGACCACCATACATAGGATGAGCCACCTTTTCAATGAGCGAGTCCTTTAGCTGTTGACGCTGCTCATCGGTGGTCGCTGGCATAGACAGACGAAGCAATAAACTATCGGCATCGTCATCAGCGGTCATTGGTGCATGACCACGACCATCTTTTACGTGGCAAGACTGGCAAGCCGCCACATTGAACAATGCGCCAAGTCCATCACGGCTGTCAGTACTGGCAGGTGCGATGACCCATGGCTGCTTAAAGAAGGCATTGCCGATGAAGAACGATCCTTTGCGAGAAGCTGCTAGGTTCGATGAAGGCTTAGAGTAGCTTTCAGCGCTACTAATGCTGATACCAGAGTCGCCGCCCTGCTTGATCTCTTGAGGGTCAAAGCTCACCAGTTGCTGCATCGGTACACCTGCCAGCGCTTCGATATTTTCGGTACGTTCAGATGTTAGCGGTTGGGGGGGTTCACTGGTGCTGACCGTACTTTCATGATTTGAGCCGCTGTCTGATGTATTGTCAGAGACACTATCAGATGGTTGACACGCACTCACAGCAACGACACCCGCGATAATGAGCGCAAGCTTAGAAGGTGTATGTCTTGATAAGTGAACAGCGAGAGGAGTATCAGAGGGTTTGATATAATTGGCGTTCATAGGAGTTAAGTGCCTTAGCGCTAGAGTAGAACCATCAAAATTGCGTCACACCACCTCAATGATATGTCGTCAGAATCATTGTTCATCGACAAATTGCGGCGATACACGGGCCAATTGACCTATTTTAATGCTCGTAAAAATGCGTTGCCAACGGTGGCTGACAACGCATGTATTATATCCAATCTAAGTGTCTAATAAATAGCGGTTACTGCTTTATAACGGCTAATAAGGCATTATAAAGCCAATCAAAAGCTTTTAATTGGTCACAGCTGTCTTAAAATGCTGTACTAAAATTGCGATCCTGCATCAGCGTCTAAGTTATCGATACCAACGGCTTTTGCCGCATTTTCGATACCAACAGTCAGCTCTTGTAAGCTAGTGATACCCGCTTCAACCCATCCACGGCGAACGTTTTGCTCTTCGGCAGAGACACCTTCTTGGCTTGCTTGACCGACAGTTGCAATCATCTGGTCAATTTTGATGCCTTCTTTTTCGCCTTTTTCTACAATAACGTTGAACGCGCCTTCTACTTTGCTAAAGTCAGCAGCCAACTTATCAGCGGCTTCTGTATGTCCGTTATCAGTGAGGTAGTCTTTGATACCATAGCCGCCCACTGTTTTACCCGCGACTGTTTTATAGCTACCGTTAAAGACGTTTTGAATACCGCGAGCATTATTGGCATAGCTCAAATGAGTCAAATCACTGAAGCACTCATGCTCATCTTCGGTAGAGCCAGTCACAAACGCAACCTGCATACGCTCAGAGGCCAACTCACCTAATGCTAAGCTGCCCATTTGATACATAATTTGGCGCAGACCATTGTCGTATTTTCGCGCGATCAAATCACTACGTAAAGTATTCTCAGTATCAGGCTGCCACTGGGCTTCCATCGCGGTCAAATCATCAACCAATAGCTGAGTAGCAGCGGTCAAGAACGCACCGCGACGCTCACAGATACTGGCATCATCATTGACAGTATCACCACTGGTACACTGCCCAGCGTCAGTTGCATAGTCAGTAACTGGACGATTACCCGCGCCTTCTTTTACGCCATTGGTGTCTTGGCCCCACAGCATAAACTCAATCGCATGATAGCCAGTCGTGACATTGGCTTCACTACCACCGATTTCATTCATCTCTGCAAGCAGCTCAGGTGTAATCGTACTGGTATCTTGCTTGATACTGCCGACAGTAATGCTATCGCTATTGATGATGTTTTCTTGGCTGTTATATTTGCCTTCGTAATCATCGCTGACATAATCAATCAGCGCTTCATCGAGTGGCCAAGCATTGATCTGACCTTCCCAGCTATCGATGCTGTTGATGCTACGCTTGTCATTTGCCGTTACGAAGCCTTCATCAAAACGGAAAATCTCAGTTTGTGAGTACGGTTGGCGGGCCGCTTTATAGGCAGCTTTTGCCGCATCAAGATTTTCTTGTGTTGGGGTGGCTACATACGTCTCTACCGCAGTTTGTAGCGCTTTGGCAGTGTCCAACGAGTCTTTGTACGCGGCGTGTGCCATGTTTGCATAACTGATAATCAATCTATCGATGTGTGCTTTTTCGGCTGCGGTCATTTCCGTACCATCACTCGACTCTGTGTTTGCTACTTCTGTCTGTGTCTCTGCCGTCGCAGCAGTGTCTTCATCAGCTTGCTTTGTACAGCCCGACACCATCAATAAGCCTGCAAGTGCAACAGCTAAAGTAGTTGGTAAAATCTTACGGCTCGTTACTGTGGTAATCGTCATACATATCCTCAAGAAATATAGCAAAAAATTCGTTTTGGTTAAGTAGCCTCAATTATTCTGATAATCAAGCCATGTTACAGCAGGCTGTCCTAGCCATGCACATCGGGTCTCAATACGCACGATAAGACATCTAAGATTGCATCGATAGCAAACACTGACAAATTATAGTGTTATTGATAATCATTATCAATATTTAATTTAATATTAACCATATCTATCAATAATCGTTGTTTTAGCCGTATTAAAAATACAAAAAAAAGAGCCAGCATATTGCTGACTCTCTTTGATAGATGGGTGCTAAAAAATAGCGAGCACCTATCCAATAGCTATATATGACTATTGATTAGTTTACGCTCTGTGGTGCATTAACCGTTAGCTCAACACGGCGGTTTTGGCCACGACCGTATTCACTGTTATTGTCTGCAATTGGACGTGATTCACCATAAGCAACAACATTTACACGGTTTGAAGCAACACCGCGAGCTGTCAAGTAGTTGGCAACTGAGTAAGCACGGTCACGTGACAGACCCATGTTGTAAGACGCTGAACCTTTGCTATCAGTGTGACCAGCGATAGTAATCGTGTTTTGGTTATACTGGTTCATGGTTGAAGCAAGTTTGTCTAGCGTTGGCTTGAATGATGAATTAAGTGTTGCATCATCAAACGAGAAAGTGATGCTACCTGGCATAACAAGATCAATGTTACCAGTGGTTGGGTTTTGCTCAACCGTCACGCCTGTACCAGCCATTTGCTGCTCAAGTTGACGAGCTTGACGCTCCATGTAATAACCAACACCAGCACCCAATGCTGCACCAATAGCAGCATCACGACCAGTTTTGTCGCCGCCTGTTGCTTTTGAAATAGTTGCACCACCAACTGCACCAGCTAAACCACCTAAAGCGGCTTTGTTTAGACGCTGTTGTCCAGTGTTTGGATCAGTTGTACAGCCGCTAAGTGCTAGACCTGATGCCACTGCTGCGATCAATAATTTGTTACGCATAATATTTCCTCTTAAGTTTAAAAATTGTATAAATCGTACTTTTTATCAAGATTGTCCATTAATATTTTTTGAGTGCTTATCTACATACCTCATTATTATGGCAACTACAATCTAACTCTGTGTAATATTTTGTCACACCTATGTATGAAAAGTGCAGGTTATATTTCTGTCATTTCAAAGGTTTAGTTTTTGCGCATTGCTACCACTAGTCACGTTTACAGCCGTACACTACAGCATGTTTCTGCTAAAATTATATCGCTGAATTGGGCAGTAGTAGTACTGAGGCAGTATCAATTTGACCGCTTTTAGACGGTAGCACCACTTACTGAGTACTAAGCCAAAAATTTAACACGCCCTATCCTATATAGTCGATTCCATTTGAAAGAAGGTCTAGGCAACCGAGTGCAGGCGTATCAGTGATACTTCTAGCGAAGTACCTGCTGTCACTTTTTTATCATGGCTTGGCCATATCAGCTTCAGCAATATATGTCTTATTATTAATCAAATAGAATGAAAAGGATTGAGCATGCGATTGACATCTACCATTCGAAAAATGCATAAACGTACACCTAAATTGGGTAAAGCGGTGTCACTTGCCACCGCAACTGGTGTCATCGCTGCCAATAGCTTCGGTGGTAGTATTCCTCTATGGTTAATGGGTGTCGGCAAAGTGATCACTGGTGCCTCTATTGCGGACAAAGCAGTCATCAAAATCGCCACTCACTGGATCAGTAGCAACAGTGCTTTAATCGATGATATGTTGCCGCGCAAAGATTGGCGTATCACGCTACCAGACGATATTCATACCAATGGTAAATACCTACTGGTTAGTAATCACCAATCATGGGTCGATACCAGTATCGTGCAGTATATTGGCGAAAAACGCTTGCCACTCACGCGGTTTTTTACCAAGTTTGAGCTGATTTATATTCCCATCGTTGGCCAAGCTTTTTATTTTTTAGACTTTCCAATGATGCGCCGACATTCAAAAGAAGCCGTCGCCAAAAACCCTGCTCTAAAAGGCAAAGACATCGAAGAAGCAAAGCGTGCCTGTGCCCTTTTAAAAGACAAACCTTTTACCCTACTCAACTATCTAGAAGGGACTCGCTTTACCAAGGCCAAACAAGCTCAGCAAAAATCACCTTATACGCATTTACTAAAACCTCGTGCGGGTGGCTTATCATTGGCTATCAGCGCGTTAGGGGAAGATATCGATGGCATATTAGACATGACCATCGTGTACCCAGACGGTGTGCCAAGCTATGGCGATCTTTGGAAAGGCAATATCAAACGCTTGGGCGTTGATTTGAGGTACATCGATATACCAGATGCGTTGTTCGAAAGTATCAAACAAGGCGGCTACGAAGATGATGATGACATAAAAATGCAAATGTTTGACTGGGTTGAGCAAATATGGCGCCAAAAAGATGAACGCATTACCACTATGTTGGCGGAGTTCAAAACAAACCCTAACACTCCGAACACTTAGCATTTTTAGATGGCTATCGAGTGAATTGAAGACATGCCCTAGAACAACGATGGTATCTGATAATAAACGTAGGGTGTGTCAGCATCGTGATTGACCGCTGTTTTGTCAAACCTTGACGTTAAATAGCAATATGTAAATGATAATGCGTAATTATAGTGAAAGATGGGTTGTTTTTTGGCCCTATTCATTGATAATGTGAATAGTCATCCGTTCAGGACTTTTGACGGTTAGTGACTTGATAGCCCTATACTATTTAAGTTGCTTATTCTTTGTGCCATTTATCATTTATAAGGTTTGACTGTGCCCGTATCTTCTACTACTAGCCTGCCTCTAGACTCAGCGCCCGAACAGTCGCCTCGTCTGCCCGATAATAAGCCACCACACCACCACCATCCAAAGCCCAGTCGCTTAAAACTTACTTACGATATCGTGATGATTATCGTCATCAGTATCGATCTTTTATTGATCAGTATTGATGCTATTTTGATGAGCAGTTTTAGTAGCAGTGCTGCAGAGTGGTTGACGCTAAGTGAAGCGCTTAATTGGTATCAGACAACGCTGCATGATCCTTTACGCACCACTGGCGGATTTTTTACCATCTTTTTGGTCGTTGAGTTGTTGTTGCGCTGGGTGATTGCCATCAAACAAAAAGCCTACTATCGCTGGTTCTTTTTTCCCTTTGTTCATTGGTATGAAGTATTAGGCTGTTTTCCGCAGCTACGTGCTTTGCGACTGCTTCGAGCAGTAGTGATTGGACGACGGCTATATCAGCTTGGCTACCAAGTACTGCCACAGACGTGGATCAACCGAATCAAATTCTACATTGACCTATTATTAGAAGAGCTCTCTGATCGTGTTATTTTGACAGCGATACAGAATTTTCGACAAGAATTGACCAACCCCGAAGCACACAAATCATTCATTGAGTCAGCCATTACTCGCAATCGCAATGAGATCAAGGCCGCTGTTCTCTCTTTACTACGAACAGAGCTTGCACCAAAGCTACAGGAACTGACTGCGTCATCAGGCGGTGGCAGTATATTGGCCAGCGAAATGGGCAATGCCATTGAAGAAGGACTGGCCAACACACCTGAGTTACGACGCTATTTGCGCATGATACCTATCGCTGGTAGCTTGATTGAATCACAGCTACATCACGTCGGACACAATATCGGTGAAAACGTCGTGAATGCTTTAAACAAGCGCCTCTTAGACCCTGAGCGCCTTGACTTATTGATGGTGGCTATTGCCAGCGGTATCGCGCAAATAGACACCAATAACACAGCGCTAGATGTCTTGATTTCGAGTATCATTGAGGACAGTTTGACTGAGTTTGAAGCACAAGTAAAAGTGCAGCAATGGAAGCACCAAGACATGCTAAATCTATGATCTAGGCCGTACCATCAATTAGGCCATGTCCTAGAATATTTATATATTTAGTGGCCCAAAAATGGCCAATAATATGATGCAATGACAGACATGATACCGCGAATACCGTGACAGAATTATTTTTAAGGGTTTATATATGACAGTTTCAGCTAACGATAACCAGACTACGCCAGCGCTAGCATTTTATGGCAAGATGCTGACGTTTTCACGCTTACAGTTTAGTACAAGTGATCTAGCAGCTATAGAAGCTCAGCTTGCTGAAACGCTCAGCAACAAATCAAGCAATATTCCTATCCTTATCGATAGCGATGTTGAACAAAATCTATCAGCATTAGTAGAACTACTATGGTCATGGGGGTTACAGCCTATCGGCGTAGTGACAGGTGTACTCGACTCACAAGCACATGAGCAACGCTTGGCGATATTCCCAGCAGATGGTAAGCGTATCGAACGTATCTTACCCAGTAAAAAAGCCCCTACTCCTGCCGTTCAAGCGACAGAAAATACGACTGCCGAATCAGTCAATGCGAACAGCGTAGATAGCGCTTCTACCACGAGCGAGCCTGCCACTGAAACGACCTTATCAACTCTTCCTCCAGAGACATTGGTCAGCACTCAGCATATTACCAGTCTGATTTATGACCAAATGCTACGCTCAGGACAAAGCCTCAATCACGTTGGCGGCGACTTGATTTTGACCAGTAGTATCAATAGCGGTGCCGAGGCAATTACTGACAATAGCTTGCATGTATATGGCCGTGCCCAAGGTCGTTTGGTCGCAGGAGCAACTGGTGATAAAGATGCTCGTATCTTCTGCCAAGTCTTCAACCCTTCTTTGGTTTCAGTAGCAGGAACCTATTGCTTACGAGACAACTTACCTGAACATGTCATCGACAAATCTGTACAAGTAAAATTTGTGGAAGGTGAAGGTTTGGTATTTACAGTGATGGACGAAGCATAAGTTTTTAGTCTATTAAAAATAATACACGGTAAGGTGACGTTATAGAAAACTAAGATGGTTAAGCTGACGTATTGGTTCAGTCAGAAAACAGCGTTATGACCCTAGGGCGTGCTCTAGTTATACCGAGCAAAAAAGCTGACTGACCTATATATAAGTTGTTTTTCTGCTTTAGTATCGACCTGCTATAAATTTTTGTTTATTTATGCTAGGCTAGCTTCGCAGATAGTGTATATATGTTAAATAAATAACGTGTAATCATGCTATTTATATAAAAGATATCCCATTGATTCATAGGAGTGTGCCATTGTGGCGAAGATAGTTGTAATCACTTCAGGTAAAGGCGGTGTGGGTAAAACCACGACAAGCGCTTCTTTTGCCGCTGGTTTGGCGTTACGTGGCTATAAAACGGTTGTTATCGATTTTGATGTAGGTCTACGTAATCTAGACTTAATCATGGGTTGTGAAAACCGAATTGTTTATGACTTCGTTGATGTCATCACTGGAAATGCGCGCTTGTCGCAAGCACTTGTCAAAGATAAACAGCTCGAAAACCTATATATCCTCCCAGCCAGTCAGACACGCGATAAAGACGCACTGACAGATGAAGGGGTATCTGAGGTAATGGCTGAGCTTTCTAAACAGTTTGATTATATCATTTGCGACTCACCTGCCGGTATCGAGCGCGGTGCGCAGCTAGCGATGTATCATGCAGATGAAGCCATCATCGTCACCAACCCTGAGATTTCTTCAGTGCGTGACTCAGACCGTATTATTGGTATTTTACAAAGCCAGACCAAAAAGGTTGAAGAAAACCAAGGCTCTGTACGTGAGCATTTGATTATTACTCGTTATAACCCCGAACGTGCTGCTGCCAACGAGATGATGGACATTGATACGATTTCGAATGATATCCTAAAAGTACCACTACTTGGGGTTGTTCCTGAAAGTCACTCAGTGCTTGAAGCGTCTAACCACGGCGAGCCCGTTATTCATTATACCGACTCTGTTGCTGGTCAATGTTATGATGACATTGTCGCCCGTTTTTTAGGCGAAGAACGTCCATTACGTCATATTGACGTCAAGAAAAAGAGTTTATTACAGCGCTGGTTTGGAGGTTAATGATGACTAAGAAAAAAGGATTTTGGAGTAGCCTGTTTGGTACTGACGACAGCAATAATGCCGGTAGCGCGAATCTAGCAACGGAACGTCTAAAAGTTATCGTTGCGAGCGAAAATAGATTGAACAATCGCTTAACGGTTGACCGTATTGAAAAAATGAAGCGTGAAATTTTAGAAGTGGTTAATAAGTACGTCAACGGTGTGCAAATTGATGATGTTAATATCAATCATCGTTCTGAAGACAGCTTGGATGTGTTAGAGATGAATATCAACTTACCTGAGCATAAAAAGTAACGCTCTAAAAAGCAGATATCTCAACATATAGCTCTCTACGATTCATTTAAAAAAAGCCCTAAGTATGATACTTAGGGCTTTTTTACGCCTATCGATTGTCATACTTTACTTAACAGCATGTCTTTACTGAACAGTATGATCGATTGCAGGTTATTTCATACGTGCAATTAGGTTGTCTTTTTTAACAAACTGATGATATAGCGCTGCACCTATATGTAAAACTGTAAAACCAATAATCGTTGGCCAAATAATATCAGTATGTAAGTCATTATAAAAACGTGCCAAACTTCTATCTGGGGTGACAAACACAGGAATCTGGAATACACCAAAAATATCGACGGGTCGACCACCATACACTGACATCAATAACCCAGCGAGCGGCATGGCAATTAATATGGCATAGAGTGCGAAATGCGATAGTTGAGATGCTAACATCTGCCATTTTGGCATAGACAATGATGGTGGCGCTTTGGTAAAAATACGGTTGATGACTCGTGCAATCATCCAAAACAGCAAGCTTACGCCAAAGGCTTTATGGAACCCAATATACAGATTGCTATCTAAATTCTCATGTAACAATATCATTATCCATGTGACTAATAGTAAAACTGCACTAATCCAATGAAAAATACGGCTACTAACTGACCACTTTGATACGTTTGAGTTGATACTATTCATGAGCGGCTCTATTACCTCTATCAGGAGTTATCTCTAATCAATTTCACAAGCAAGATAGCAACTCATTGAACAATCAAACTCATCAACGCGCCCTAGGCTACTACCTATAGCGTGGAGCATACCGCAAATAGTGATAAGAATCTAGCCGTCCAGATCAATCAGGTAATGTGCAATTTTGTCTAAATCAGGCACCAAGTAGGTTTCGCCATCAATCATCACTGTTTGATACCGATAAGATGAGACATCATTTTTATCGAAATATGCTTCCGTATTTTCGATATTGATGCCGTTAGAATGCTCAGATGTCACCACATCTTTTACTTCAGAAATACGTGCTTGCAGCTGACGTAACCCGCCAGCCGTCTGTAATGCAAAGCGGTGATCAATCGTATTACCTTCCAAGACAATTATCTTTTCTGGTACTTGATCTTGTGGTAGTAAATGAAACACAGCCAAACCTTGCTGTTGCCAGTCATACCTAGAGATATACTGTTGACACTCATCCACACTCAAGATGAGGCTGCTCGGAATAATCCAATCAGGCTGGTTAACTGCTGGCACAATAGTGACGTCAAGCATACCGTTATTAGTCGTCAGTAGACTCACGGCTTCAAACGAGTGTTTCAAAATTTGTTTCATACATCGCTCACAACAAGTTAGCGTGAATGGCTGGTTGCCTTTTCACCAATATAATCAATCAGTTTTTTTGCTAAATCTGTCGGACTGCCAACAAAGCCGCAGTATCCTGAATCAATAATAGCCTGAGGCTGACTTGGACACGCACTCAAACTTGGATCTTGCGCCCACAACTGACTGTTATTGTCTTGGATTAGATCCAGATACTGAGAGCCATCATTACCCATACCTGAGAATATGATATTAATCAGCTCGCTACCATGAACATCACTGGTATTTTTGAGAAGTTGTCCGATAGCAGGTTTGTATTCACCAACCCAATCTTGATCTAACAGTATCACACGACCTGTCGAATCACAGACAATTTGCTTATCAATAGGTACTATCAGACATTGGCCTGCTTGTAACCTCTGTGAAGAAGCAATGACTTTACAGCGCCAGTCATTATGACGATTGAGTATGCGAGGCAATGTACCTATCATGGTCTGATTAAAGTGATGCGCCAATAAAATACAAATCGGTAATGTGGCTGGTACGTTGTCTAAAAACTCTTTGACAGCACTAGGGCCACCCATAGACGCACCCAAAAACACGACGTAACGCCATGCAGTATCATCCTCTTTATAAGCTGGGACATCTGCCAAGACTGGTAAGTCGAGCAACTCTGCAAACTTGCGCTTTAATTTGCGCTGCCATTTTGCATATTGCTGTGGTTCGTTTAGATAAGGTGCCTGACTGAAACCCACCAGTACTGCCGCTGGTTTGGAAGCCACAGTCGCCATGGCAACACTGTCATCATAATCACTGTCTATAAGCCAAATATCGATAGCGACATTAGCAAGATCTCGCCTTTCCTGCCATTGTGCGCGTGACACACAGCCGATAAGCGTAAATCCGTAACTATGTACCGTATCCGAAAAAGCCATACGCTGGCGATGATCTTCTGCCACCACCAGCACTGTGATATCGTTTTTATTTTTTTTACGCAGTGCTAAAACACGTGCATTATCCTTCATTAGTCAGGCTGACCCCTTCACCTAGTAATTTTTGCATTTTATTGAGCAGTTCTTTTTCTTGGAATGGCTTACCCATGTAATCATTTACACCAATCTCTAGAGCACGCTCGCGATGTTTTTCTCCAGTACGTGACGTTATCATGATAATTGGAATATGCTGCAAACGCTTACTATGTCTGACTTGGGTCGCAACCTCAAAACCATCCATACGTGGCATTTCGATATCAAGCAATATCATGTCTGGTGTCATATCTTGTAATATCTCGATTGCATCGATACCATCTTTCGCAACTGCTACATTGAACCCTTGACGCTCCAAGAAACGCGACGTTACTTTACGTACTGTCACTGAATCATCGACGACTAAAATAGTAGATTTAGATTCGATACGTCCTCTTTTAGCATCAGCAGCTTTCGAGATATTTTTGACCAACTGTGCATTACGCATCAAAGCAATCAGGTCTAAAATGAGCATGACCGAACCATCACCCATGATAGTAGCAGCTGAAACACCTGGGATGTTCGACAATTGCTGGCCTAGCGGTTTGACAACAACTTCTATACGCGAACCGGCAATCTGATCCACTTGCAAAGCAATATTCTGCCCAGTACGGTTCTTAATAATGATAAGCGGTAAGCTAGTATTGGTATTCACTACCAGCTCATTCAGTTTGTTGCCTGATAAAATCTCATTTAGATAGCGCACTCGATAATCAGAATCTTCAAAGTTTAGCGTGGCGTCATTGGACTGATAATAATCATAGAGCTTTTCTGGATTAACACGTACCACGCGCTCAATCTGTACCAATGGTATGGCATAGTAGCGATCTGCAGCACGAACAACCAACGCATCAGATACGGCTACAGTCAACGGTAAACGCATAGTAAAGCGCGACCCTTTCCCTAACTCCGAAACAACCGATACCGCACCACCCAATTGGCGGATTTCACTAATAACAACATCCATACCAACACCGCGCCCAGAGATCTGGGTCACTTGCTTACTGGTACTCAATCCAGCGTTGAAAATATATTGCATAATATCAAGATCAGTCAGACTGTTGTCATCTGCATCGATAAGACCTTGAGAAATGGCTTTACTACGCACTGCTTCAACATCGATACCACGACCGTCATCTATTAATTGTATGACGATCTCGCTACCTTCGCGACTTACTTCAAGCGTAATATGTCCGCTACGTTCTTTGCCTGCTTTTAGGCGCGCGGAGGTGGTCTCAATACCATGATCGACAGCGTTGCGCAGCATATGCTCGAGTGGTGAAGTGATGCGCTCTAGGATGGTTCTATCCATCTCGTCATCAGCATTGATAATGGTCAGATCAACGGATTTATTAAGCTCATTAGCGGTTTGACGCACGATACGCTCAAGACGTGGTGTCAAGCGTGTAAATGGCACCATACGCGAATTCATCAGCCCGTCTTGCAACTCAGTCTGAGTACGAGACAGCTGTAGCAGTAAGCTTTCACTATCGCGTGTTTTTTCTAATAATGTATGATTAATATCAACCAAATCCGAGGCTGACTCCGTCAACGACTTGGACAGTTGATTCAAAGAAGAATACTGATCCATTTCTAGAGGGTCAAAACCTTCATTGTTGATTAGCTCATCATCTATCTGCGATAAAATCTGCGCTTCTAATTCAATTTCCATACGGCGCAGCTGATCTGCCAATCGCTGTACCGTCGTACCCATTTCTTCAATACTGTTTGTTAAGCTACTGATGCCCATATCAATACGAGCGCGGTTAATCGCTGACTCACCAGATAAGTTAATCATATGCTCAATCAAGCCACCTGAGATACGAATCATCTCATTGCTATTAGCGTTCTGATCTTCCTCACTAGCTTCTCTATGCATAGATGGCATTTCACTGATATCTTTTGCAAGATATTGTGAGTCCTGATTTTCTTTGGCAATTAAAATTGCTTCACGCTGTGCTTGCAGAGATTCTTTAGGTATTGTTTTTAGACTATCAGGGTTTTTGCTGAACTGCTCTAGCGCCTCAATCAATAATGCAGGCGTTGGTGGATTCACCTGTTGTTGCAGAATAAAGACCGCATCGGCAAGCCAATCATGACTGGCCACTAGCAACTCTAATACTTTTTTGGTGGCTGGACGGCGATTGCTAACAAAATCGGTATAAACCGTTTCCATTTCATGAGCCAAATCAGCAATACCAGCAGCCGTGACCATGCGTGCACCACCTTTTATGGTATGCAAATCGCGTTGGAGCGCTTGTAATGCTGTTGTATTATTGGTGTCTTTTAAAAATAAATGTAGATATTTATTGCGATTGGTAAGCTCTTCTGCCTCTTCCAAAAACACTGCTAATATATCAGGATCAGGTAGTCCATTGGCCCATGACTGTTTGATCATTCTATCTAGGCTTATGGTATCTAAGGCTTCCTTATTATGATCAGTAACCTCAGTCACTGCGCTTTGCACTTCAGGTTCAAAATGATTTTTTGGTACTGGTATGACTAATTCGACTATTTCCGGTAAGGTTTTTGTTTTTTCAAGCTGCTGCAGTTGCTCAATAAGCGTTGTGGTAAAGAAGGATTTTTTGGTATTGACGATATGCATCACTTGCAATGACATGGTGTCCTGCACCATCTGCATAATTTCAAGCCACTGAGCCGTTGGCACTCTCCGGCCTTCTACGAATGACTCATAGACACTTTCAGCTTCGTGGGTCAAGTCACCGATACTACGGATGCCAGCCATTCGAGCACCACCTTTGATGGTGTGCAAATGACGCTGCAAAACTTTTAGTGAATTGATATTCGTAATATCAGCACGCCATTTGTTGAAACTTTCGTCTAGCGCAACATCAAGCTCTTGAGCCTCTTCTAAGAAAATTTCTAATAACTCAACGTCTGTGTCAATAGTTTCAAGTTGTAGCTCAGGTGCAGAGGTGGCTCTAACGATAAAATCATCACCTTCATTATCATCATGACTTTCTTGACTTTCTTGACTTTCTTGATTTTCTTGATTTTCTTGATTTTCTTGATAAATACTCTGTAGCTCATCAAGTATTTGCTTGTCTATTTTTAATGACGTGCTACCAGCCAAAGCATCAAACAGTCCTACTAACTGCGCATGGCCAGCATGCAGTACCGCTTGAACGTCTTTGTCTCTTGCTTCATCAAGATTATTGCTCAGATAACGATATACATTACCCAGCTCATTAAGAATTGTGACGAACTTCGGAAACGCTTGTGCATTATCCACTAGACTGGCTATTTGTGAAATTTGCTGCTCTATATAGCTTTGGACAGGTCCATGCTCAGCGTTACTAAGCGCCTCACCCAATTCCCACTCAGCATCTAACAACGCTGCAATATTACTATCTAATAACTCTTCTATCGTTGGTTTCTTATCAGACATCACGGTAGCGTCATTAATAATATACTGCTCACCAAGCATCGCTTGCAATGATGCTATATCTTGTTGGCTTTGCGACCGCTCGTCCTCTACTGATACGTCATTATGTTTATAATTACTTAAGTAACCATCTATTAGCTTGGCTGACTGAGCCAATGCTTCTAAATGTTGAGCATTCATACCAGTATCTTGCTGCTGTAATAACTCTAAGCTGTGCTCTATCGTTGCACTGACTTCGCTGATAGCGGCTAAAGCACTAGAACCAGACGCGCCTCGCAAAGTATGGAATGCGCGGACGATTTCATCTGTGACTTCGATACAAGTCTGATTTCTGTTACTTGTCACAAACTGATCAATATGACCAAGCAACTCTTCTGCTTCATCAATAAATATCTTACAGAATACTTTTTCTTCCTCGCTTTGAGGCGTCAAGTTAACTGGGGCCTCTGCCATTTTTTCATTAACTGAATAGAAGGTTTGCAAGGTAGTGTCTATTGCTGCGGTGCTACTATCAGCATCAGCATGATCAACTTCAGAACTATCGGCTTTTTGTGCGAACAAAGCGGAATAGCTAAATTCACTGCTTTGTTGTTTGCTATACGCATTCGCACAGGCAACCCACAACGGCACAACAGCGGGATAGTCTTGAGTATTGTTTTCGAATACTGTGAGCATTTGAGGATAAGCTGCTAATACATCTGCAATCAACTGACGCATATCAGCGGAGGTAGTCACACTATTGTCCAAAACACGGTTAAGCATGTTTTCTATAGACCATGCTAATTCAGCAGTATAATGTGCCCCCACCATACGGCCTGAACCTTTTAAGGTATGAAAGCCACGGCGAATATCTTTTAGCGGTTCTAAGTTGGTCGGTTCCAGCTGCCAATTTTCGTATAACGGTACGATTTCTACCAATACTTCATTGGCCTCTTCTATAAATATCTCTTTGATATCAGGATCTGCATCGTTAGCATCAGTGGCTAGTTGCTCAGTTTCCTTCATAAAGGGTGCGAGAACCTCTGGAATTTCCAATGTAGACAAAGATTCGTTTATATTTTCTTCTCTACTATCAGAACTAATGATTGATTCAGTATCATCGGAGGCCAACAGTGGCGCTTTTAGCTCTGAATCATTTTTTGAGGCGGCGGCAGTAGTATCTGGTGCAGCTTCCTCTGATATAGCCATTTTAAGATCGGGTATATTCAGTCCAGTATTAAGAGGCTGCTGTTCCATCAAATTACTACTTTGTAAAATAGTAATGGCAGGATCAAAGCTTGGCAATCGCTGCGCTTCAAAATCTGATAACAATGCTGGTATATTTTTTGTCGTCTCAATCACTAGGTTGACCACGTCATCTGTTACAGGTAACGTGTTATCTAGCAAACGATTGAGGAGGTTTTCGATTGACCATGCCATCTCACTGATACTAAAAGCACCCACCATACGACCTGACCCTTTTAGAGTATGGAAACCTCTACGTACTTCAGTCAATGGTGTCAAATCTTGTGGGTCTTGCTGCCAAATCGGCAGAAAATCTTCTAAATCAGCAGTAACTTCTGTGACTTCTTCGATAAAAATATCATGAATCTCTTCATCGGTCTCAAATCTGTCAGGCTTAGTTTTCTCGCGAGCTTGCTTCAATGCATCGCTTTCTGTACTAACGGACAGATTGTCCGCATCTTGATCTATTACCCTTTCATCATCTGAATTGATAACAGGCACAATCTCACCACTATCATCGTAACGCAAGACATCCGTCACTGCTGCTTTGTGAGCAAGTACTGACTCAGCAAGCATTTCTGGTGCTTCGATATAAGTATTAAAAAGTTGTATGGCTCTAGCGGTATGTTCATTGGCGAGTGTCAGTAACTGCTGATCAAAAACTTGCTGCGCAAGATAATCTAGCAATAATTCGACAGACGTCAAACTCTCAGCCAGTGCCTCAATCAAATCCCAGCTTGGTACCGCAATCCCATGAGTGTCTAACTGTGCAAATACACTACCTATGTCATCTATGGTCTGACGAATTTCTGGTAATCCCATGTCGTCGAAAGCTTGACCAATATTGGTAAAATCAGCAGTAGCTGGCAACAACCGAACATCTTGACGTTGTATATACTCGTTAAAATTTTGCTTTATCTCTTCTACGGCAATTCGTAACTCACGTAAGCCATTATCTGTAGATATAGCATCGCTCTTACCTATCGATTTGCTATCGTTGCCATCAATCGCTTCAGGTACAGTAGCAAAAGAAGTTGCGTTCCCGATTTTGAGTGAGATTGTTTGCTCAGTACTATATATAGCGCTGTATAATTCTTGCAGTTTGCGTTCAATCTGCCATTGCTCTTGCGCAAACCCTGTTTCTGATACAAAAGACTGCTCTAAATCTGCAACAATTGATTCGATTTGAGAGACATAATAGGTCCAGCCTCGACTTTGCAACTGGCGTTTCATATGTTGTAAAGGCGCGATCAAAGTAGCTGGCTTATCTAACTGAAAGATAAGTGTCTCAAGCTCATTCAATAATCGTGGTAAAAATCGTGGGGCGGTCGTGACGCTTTTTGATACTTCATCCAAAATAGATTGAGTATGCTTGCTACTATACGCTAGGTAACTTAATTCGATATAGACGGACGTTATCAATCTTACAACAGTGCCTGAAGACAATTCATCTGATTGGGTGCAAGACTCTATAACTTGATCAAGCTGACTTAATAATGGTGCGTAATACTCAGGAAGCGGTGTCTCATTATGGGAGAGATCACTTAGCCACAATTCGGTCAAATACCAAAGTCTTTGCAAATCGTTGTCTTGGGTCGTCTGCCATAGATATCGGCTGACTTTCTCCAGCGTACTGAGTAACGTAGGCTGATTGGTATTAGTGACCAGCAACGCTTGTACTTGTTGGCGCCACACTAGTAGCAACTGCTGATATTGTTCACTTGCTAAACTGGCAGTGGCATTATCTGCTGGTATTGCTACCTCAATACTGTTGAGAATACTTTCATTAGTAGCATTATTATTTGCGTGTTCACGCTGAACGTCACTAACATTTGTAGTTAAGTCTGCCGCTATACCGCGTTCTGATAATGCTTGGGTCAGCTCATCAGTCGCTCTATTGATTAGGTCGGTATGATAGCTTCCTATACGCGCATACTGGTTGATTTCACGCTGCAATAACCGATGAGAAAACTGACCGATACGGCGCTCTTTAATAGAAAAATCATCCAGATTTTCTAGTCCCACCAATTGACTCAGTTTACCAGCAATACCTGCTAGTAAAGGAAGGTTAATCATGACCAGTGCACCGCTAATCTGATGATAACGTGCGGTCAATTGCTCATGATCAATGCTGGATTCACCTAATTGCCAACCAGCAGATACCTGTGATAATTGCTGATTGAATAATGGTAATAACCACTCAAGCGTCACTATGTCATTGGGCTGGTTCTTCATAGGGTTATCCTAACTCGTCTATGCACTAATTTAGGCACTAATTTTTTGCCACACATTAACCTGTGGGTGCGCAATGCGGCGCATATTTGAAGGACGCCAAAACAGCGCCTCACCTGGAGCCAATATAATATATCCCCCTAATGCACACTGCTCTGATAGTCGTGTCAAAATATCTCGCTGATCAAATTTTCTAAAATATAGCAGCATATTTTGACAAATAATCACCTGTTGAAGATGTGCAGTGGGTGGTTTTGGTTCAAAAATATTATGTACAGAAAAACTAACATGTGGCTGTAATGTCGGAACTACTTGCCAGTGTGCCTTCATACTAGGTGTCACATCTGACACGACAATCGACTGACTAATACTTGATTTGTTTGTCGCGTTTTTAGCTGGAAGTGGTTCGATAAATTTCTGGCACGATTGTGGAATTAAGGAAGATTGTCTATTATCGTATTGCCCGAGTCGCGCGTTTTTGATAGCGTCTTCACTGACATCTGTCCCTAATATTGTATAGTCCAAAAACCGCTGTGCTGCCAGACTCATAGCCAATGACCAAACTTCCTGTCCGCCTGCACAACCAACGCTCCAAATACGAAACAGAGCGTCAGTCTTGCTTACTCGTCGATGCTGCAATGCACACTCTGTCACAAAATCTATAGAGGGCTTATGGCGAAAAAATCGACTTTCATGAATAAGTACTTTATCTAATAGCTGTTGGCGCAACTGACTATTTTTCGGTAGCTGACACCATAACTGCTGAACCGTTAATCCGTTCGCCATCGCCGTAGAATCAATTGCATTGGTCAACCACTGCAACTGTATATCTGGAAGCACAAAGCCTATTTCTTGCTCTATATACTTCTGCCATTGTTGCAGGTCAAAATCACCGACTTTCATTAAAGCACTACCCAGTATCAGTTTGACTGTATTAAGCAGATTTTTATTTGGCTTATCAACGTCATCCAAATTACCTACTATACTTATGGTTTTGCCTCATCGCGACTGCAAGAGCAACTTTGTTTGATACAAAATAATGCGGCTCTTTATCTATATTGCTCTAAAGCAAAAGACGATCATTAAACAGTGTCTTTCAATGTATTATTAGCATTCATCATTTCATAATCTAACAGTTCATCATCGCTTAATACTTTAAAGCCAGTTACCGATTCCTGTAGTGCGGCTGCCATCTCACTTAGCTCACCAATAGAACGTGCTGTCGCCATCGTACCAGATGAAGTTTGAGAGGTAATATCTTGAATGATGTTCATGGTATGAGAGATATGACCAGCAGATTCAGCCTGTTGCAATGCAGCGTTCGAGATGTTTTGAATCAAGTCAGCCAACGTGTTGGAGACGCTCTGTACTTCTTCTAGCGCCTCACCCGCATCTTTTGCCAAACGTGCACCACGTACTACTTCAGAGGTCGTCGACTCCATCGACATGACCGCTTCGTTAGTATCTGCCTGAATGGTTTTTACCAATGTTTCAATCTGCTTGGTCGCATTCGCTGAACGCTCAGCTAGACGCTGAACCTCATCAGCAACAACCGCAAAACCTCGTCCTGCTTCCCCTGCCATCGATGCCTGAATAGCAGCATTCAATGCCAATACGTTGGTCTGATCTGCAATATCATTAATCAAGCCAACGATATCACCAATTTCTTGTGAAGACTCACCAAGTCGTTTGATACGTTTTGAGGTTTCTTGAATCTGATCACGTATAACGTTCATACCTTCGATTGAACGCTGTACAACTGCTGCTCCGTTATGAGCAATAGCAACTGAACGCTGAGCAACCGTTGCTGATTCTGCGGCGTTGTTTGAAACCTGATCGATTGATACCGTCATTTCGTTAATAGCGGCTGATACACCAGCAATTTCTTGCGCTTGGTGCTCAGAAGCTTCAGCAAGTTCAACAGCATTCATCTGTGTTTGATCTGAAGACTGCGACACTCGGTCAGCGGTACTGTTAATAACCAAAACCAATTGACGTAATTGATCGATTGCAAAGTTTACTGAGTCAGCAATTGCCCCTGTAAAATCTTCTGATACAGTAGCATTGACCGTCAAATCACCTTCTGCCAAATCACCCAACTCATCCAGCAAACGTAAGATAGCTATCTGGTTACGCTCGTTTTCTTCTTGAATTTGACGAGCGCGCTCAGACTCTGCTTCTGCTTCTTGACGACGGCGTAAAGTTTCTTTTTCAATAAGTAATCGTTCTGAACCACCACGTTGTTTTAGGAGCTGATACAAGGCAAACATAATACCGAGCGCCCCAATTGCGAATATCGCTGCTGGTAAAACAACCGACTGATTAAAGCTGCCAAAGTATTGACTCACCGTTGATAACGAGTTAATCAGCCAAATCAGACAGGCCAAACTCAATAGCACGAAAACCCCTAATAACACTTTCCATTTACTATTAGCATCTTTGCCGTCTGCTGTTGTTTTGGCCGTACCAGCGACAGGTTTTTTTATAACATCACTCATCTTGCATATTCCTTTCAAACAATCGTCAAAGTCTTATCGTGACTGACTTTGACAATCTTATTGTTATCAAAACAATGATTAACAAAGCCTGTATAAATGCTGACATCCAACCGTCTTATGTCAGTCGCTATGGTTTCGTCATAGCGCTAACAGCCAAATAGCTGTTATAGACCGTTATATCGCAGCATCTGAATATTGGAGATCCTGTGCGAGTAAGCTTGGCATGAACACATACCAGTCTTGCTCATCTTTAAAAAACTTACCATGGTTATAAGGCGCAAATGGCGAATCATGATCGATGGCTTCTGGACGGTATTGATCCTGAGTAAACTGTTCGATACCCAGTACTTGATCGACCAGCAACCCTGAAAAAATATTGTCATAATCAATGACAATAACCTTGCGCTGGCTCAGTTGTGTTAAACGACTTGGAACTTGCAAAAAATGCGACAAATCCGTCAGGGGAAGTAGGCGACCACGAATGTTGGCGATACCTAACATCCAAGGCTTTACTAGAGGTAAGCTAGTATATTCTGGCATGGTTAATACCTCTGATACTTGACCCATAGGAGCAACCAATCGTTGCCCACCAATTTCAAATACCACACCTTGCCAATCAAACTCTTGACCACCGCGGCGACCACTTTTGCGCGCACGTGCCAAATCTGCTAAACGCAGAAGCTCAATAAATCCTCTAGAAGCCACAAGTTACTCCATCACTTTGCGAATCATATTGACCAAGCCACTCTCATCAACTGGCTTATTCATATACTCTTTAGCGCCTTGACGCTTACCCCACACTCTATCGGTTTCTTGATTTTTGGTACTGATCATGATGACCGGAATATGGGCAGTAGCTTTACCACGAGTAATTTTTCGGGTGGCTTGGAAGCCATTCATTTCAGGCATCACGACATCCATCAAAATGACATCTGGTAAATGATCAACTGCCATCTGACAGCCTTGCTCGCCATTCGTCGCTTCCAATACTTGAAAATTGTTCTTAGCAAGCATATCGCGAAATTTCGCCATCTCTGACGGCGAATCGTCAATGACTAAAACTGTAGTCATGGGAATTTCCTTTATTTTCTAATAATATCCATCAGGATATATTGATATATTGTTCAGATGAAATGATGACTCAGAATTGAGTAATCCACATCAATCATTACATGTGAATCTATTCGATTAACGGTACTGATTGATGGCATCAAAAAGCTCATCTTTACTAAATGGCTTAGTCAGATATTCATCAGATCCAACGATACGACCACGTGCTTTGTCAAATAAACCATCTTTAGACGACAACATAATCACAGGTTTGCTTGCATAATCAGGGTTGTTTTTTATCAAAGCACAAGTCTGATACCCATCTAAACGTGGCATCATGATGTCAACAAAAATAATATCTGGATTGTTATCCACGATTTTTGCTAACGCATCAAAACCATCTATAGCGGTCACGACTTCACAACCTGCTTTTTGCAACAAGGTTTCTGCAGTACGGCGAATGGTTTTTGAGTCATCAATTACCATTACTTTTAAACCATCAAAATTATTTTCCATTATCATTGTCCTATAAACGGCTATTTATTCGTAACGCTATCTGCCAATATAAATGTTTAATAATTATCCTAAACTGCCATATGACATATTATTAGATAAATATAAGTGACCGAATGTGCATTAAACTTTATCACAACAGCGAGTATTTCTTTTCAGTGGCTGCTCACTAAACACAGCGTCAACATGGGATACTATACGCACTTTATTATTAATAAGCTCAAAAAATCGAGTTTCAAGCTTAGGTTTTTAGACATTATACGCCACATTTATAACTTCTAAGTGAAATAATGTTGACGACAAGCGCATCCAAGTACTTAGAGATTGGCATCCTTTAAAGACACTGTATTTAAATCAGCGAAACAAACAACTCTATGATATTTCTGCATTATATATAAACGATGAAAACATTGCAGGATAATTTTCATTTGTGATAAAAATGTATCAAAATATTTTATTATGTTTGTTGTAGCATAGTTACTCATTCTTTTCCAGTCATTAGCAAATTAATGTTCAAACTCATTGGTATGATAAGAAGCTATGCTTGTTGACTGACGCTATAATGGCAACTGTCTTTTATATTTGAATGGCTCGCCTTCTTAAGTGTGGTAAAGGTCGTGCAATCGTTCCACCGCGTTACAATTCACTATATAATGATATGACGATTATAATGGTGACTGCTATGACAGCTTCTAGACATTCAAAAAAAAGCCTCTATTTACTCAGTGCTTTATTTATTGCTGCCTGTCAGCCGTCACCTACTACTGAGTCAGCAGCCACCAAAAATCAAGCGACCGAAGAAACTGCGCTGATCATTACAAGCGATAGTGTCACTATGACACCCGAGCACATACTCAGTATCAAGCCTTCAAGATATCAGCCGAGCCTTGGACTACAAGGCAATATTGAACCTATCAAACAGACTACATTTGTTGCGGCACACCCAATCAAGATAGAAAAGACGTTGGTGAGTGAAGGTCAATGGGTAGAAAAAGGGACCCCGCTTATTATATTGAGACGGGTGGGCACTGCTAGCAAAGCCAAAAATTCAGACAACCCGTCACCAAACAATTTAGAAGCAGAAAATACCAGCCAAGTGAAGTCAGAAAATGCGCAGAATCCTGATGTCAGTCTTAATTCTGAAGCGGCGCAAACCGCATCTGATGAGGATAATGCGGTCATCAAAAATACGGCTAATGACAGTGAAGAAGCCTTAGCAAAAGATGCTGTCACAGATGATGCTAACAGCAATTCTACTAGTAATGATACAGAGAGCCTTTCAGAAAACAATACCAGTAAACCAACCCCACCATATAATTTAACGACGATTTATGCCAGCTTTTCAGGGCGTGTAGAAAACCTGTCTGCTAATGCTGGGCAAAAGCTAGCAGCCCGTGACCCGCTACTACAAATCAGTGATGAAACCAAACTGCATTTTATGGCCACCCTTCCCATACAAGCGAAGCCACAGCTTTCAGTTGGTCAGACGGTTAACTTTACGGCCGAAGGTCTCTTAGACAATTTTACCGGTCAGGTTAGTAAGCTCGTGTCTACCAATCAGCCTAAAAAGCTGTTGGTCTATGTTAATGTCATCGACAATGAAATAAGTCGTGATAAGTTACTGCCAAATATGCAGGTCATGGGGCGGGTCAATTATGGTCAAATAGATGTGGGTACTATTGTGCCTAAACGTGCTTTGCATGATGTTGACCTGACAGAGTTGCAAACCCCGCCATATATGCCGCTACAACCGTTGACTGCAAACGTTTGGATTATTGGACAAGATCAGCGTCTGACACGCCAGCCTATCGAGGTGATCGAATATAACCCCACCACACAACAGTATTTGATAGCGGGCGTGAGCAATGACAGCTTGATTTGTTTGGCCGACTTACCTATTGATTCTAAAGGCAAAAAAGTCATCGTGTCATAATCATCCATGCGGACAGTTACATTACGTAGAAACATTAACAAAGCTTCTCTTGTTTTGTAACAGCATAATTAGGCAATATGGCTTTGTTATATATAGCATTAACCGAGTATTGCAATACCATACAGGTTTAATCATTCGGCATTCTGTATATTTGAGAACGTAGAGGCTTGATGGTTTCATTGATCATAAATATCAAAAAATTGCATCTATCTATCAAGATTTAAGTGTCAACCAAGACTTAAACGTCAGCACACGTTATACTTTTGACAAATCATAACAACAACTAAAGGACATCCCATGAGTAAGCAGATTTTATTGATTGAAGACGATCCAGATTTAGCTGAGCTGATCAGTGACTATTTGACCATGAACTATTATGATGTGCATCATGCAGGTCTTGGTCAAGAAGGTCTCGACCTATTGGACACAAAAGAACGTGATATCGATTTGGTTGTACTTGACTTGATGCTACCTGATATGGACGGCATGCAAGTGTGTCAAAAAATCCGTGGCAACAAAAACAACATGACCAATAAAGTACCGATTATCATGCTAACCGCAAAAGGTGATACAACGGATCGTGTGTTGGGACTGGAAATGGGCGCTGATGACTATATCTCCAAGCCTTTTGAACCACGTGAACTTTTGGCACGTATTCGTGCGGTTATTCGTCGCCATGAGCAGCCCAATCAAGCTGATAGCCAATCAGATAGCTTGACTTTCGGTCGCTTGAGCGTGTTTCCTGATAGCCATGAAGTCACGATTGATGATCAAGCGGTACGCCTAACGACGCATCAGTTTCAGTTGCTGCACTACTTTGCGACCCACTCTGGTAAAGTGCTAAACCGTGAGCAACTGTGGCAGGCAATGCCAAATGATGACAGCTCAGACAATATTGATCGGGCAATTGACGTTCATATTTCACGTCTGCGCGCTTTGATTGAAGACAATCCACGCCAACCAAAACGTATTATTACCGTACGCGGTGTCGGCTATCAATTTGCAACAGATCAGGTTTGATCATAACGGACGCCTGATTAGCCGAAAGGTCATAGTAAATCTTATGATATGAGTTAGTATAAGCGTTTAAAAATAGAGATTGTTTAATGCAGCAACTGGGTTTTCGTTCCGTATTTGCTAAATTATTTGCCAGCGTCATGCTGGCACTTACTTTATTTGCCGTGGCGATGGTGCTATTGATGCAGCTCGTCCACGATAAAGATGCGGGCATTCGCTCAGAAATATTGGCAACACAAATTTTAGGCCAAATCGATCCATTTTTGCATGAATTGAATATCTCTATCGGCAAAGACAATCGTTTGCAGTCGCGGTTTATGCTGGCTGTTGTTAAGAAAAGTTTTGATATTTTCGATGAATCCCTACAAGCAAAAATGGGACTTTATGACAGTGAAGGTCGGCTGCTCATGCAAACCGACAACAGCGATTTACCTCTAGAGCTTCCACCGACTCCTTCTTTATTCTCGCGTGTTTTTCCATCACTTGCGGATACCTCACCTACCAAGCAAGCTCAAGTGTATAGCAGCACGGGTTATACATTATTATACGAATCACGTCTGACACCAAAAAAACCTGTACTTTCTGCAGCATTGAACTTGTTTACGGGTACGCTGCTCCTGCTACTTATTATGGCAGGTGTCTTATGGTTAATTGCACGTACGATGACGTGGCGTATTGATCAATTGAGCCAGCAAATGACTCAATTGGGTGACGGCGACTTTACGGTAAGAGTGAATGCCCGTGGTAATGATGAGATTGCCTCATTGGCACGTGGCTTCAATCAGGCAGCACAAAAGATAGAACATCTGGTCGATGCCAACAATCTGCTACTGGCGCATGCTTCTCATGAGCTACGTACGCCCATTACTCGTATTCGCTTGCAGATTGAGATGATGGATATGCTCGCAGGTGCGCTGCCATCTGATACCAAAGCAAAGTTTGATAAACGCGCGAAAGCCATTAATCGAGACTTATCTGGGCTCAATGATTTAGTAGAGAGTATTTTATTGGTAAGCCGTTTAGACGCCGGTCATGCCTTGCAGCAGGTCGAAAGCATAGACTTATACGATCTAATGAATCAAGAGCGCCAACATTACCCTGAGGCCACACTGATTGGTGAGCATATCGTGATAGATGGTCAATCATCAATGCTGACTCATTTGATTCGCAACTTATTGACCAATGCCATGCTACATGGCGAACCACCTGTCACCGTATTGCTCTACGGTGTTCAGAGCCTAGAAGACGCTGGAACCATACCTGACTACCTGCTACAAACAGTGTTGTGTAGCAGCTTCGTCGATTACAACAGCTTGGATTTTGACTCTTATGAAGCACAAACTGAGATCAAATTAGCTGATCAATCAGCCGCTACCAATAAAAATAATGGCGCTGATGGGATTGATAAAGGCAAGCTTGAAACAACTGATCCAGCAGCCGAACCACCAACACCGATCATCTACAAAAATGGCGAAAACATCGCTGCTAATAACGACATCAACACTGAAGACAGGATAGAGAGCCCTCTTTTTAACACAAACAAAAACGCCATTCATAGCGATGATACTGGTTCAAATCATGTTGAGCCATCAACAAGCAATCATAGTGCACTTCAAACCACTGACGAATCATCACTACTGGCTGATTACTATCGCTTTACCAATGAGCTGACCGACAAAATTAAGAAGGTCATGTGGAAGGCTGTTCCTGATTCTAATAAATCTGATAGCACCACTGGTAACATTGACATGACTGCGGCTACCTCTATCAATGATATAGAGAGCAAGGATATTAGCACGCCCAAAAACGATCATACTCAAAAGTCAGATAAGTTACTCACCAGCACAGCAGTTATCGAAAATAGTGCCGCAAGCAATGCAAAAAATGGCGCTAAAGCCAACCATGTAAATAATGAAAATTCAGGCACAGGGCGTAAAGAAAGCTTGTTTGCCAAGCACATGAAAAAAGCCAAAACTGAGCCTGTACGTCCTTTACCAAAATACGCCGTATTAGCAGTGATCGATGAAGGAACAGGTATTCCTGAAAGCAAACGAGAAGAAGTGTTTAGCCCATTTGTACGCTTGCAACAAAAAAACAAAGGCTCTGGATTGGGTCTGTCTTTGGTATCACAAATTGTCACTGCACATCAAGGGCGTATCATTACCGATACTCTGAACGGTCATACGAGATTTTTAGTGACCATACCAGTTCGTCATGATCCTCATTACAACTATCACGATTAATCAATATTCACTATCATACAGATAACCATTACGCTGTTGCCTTCATCCTTATCATTTTACCTCTGATTCTTAATAGCTATTAATCATAAGCCAGACACGTATGTGCATATCCAAAGTACCTGATAATATGCTATATTACCGCCCCTTATTATACGGTTATTGACTGCTGTTGTTTTCATTGGCTTCTTACCTATTGTTAGAGGCGTGGCAACATACTCATGACCATCAAAAAATTTATTAAATTTTGAGCCCTCCATGAATGACATGATTGTCTTAAACGATGTGACCAAAAGTTTTTTAAGCGACCGATCAATCAAAGACGAAAACGGCAAACCACATTGGTTTACTGCTGTTGAGCCGACATCTCTGACGATCAAACAGGGTGAAATATTTGGGCTAATGGGTTATTCCGGCGCAGGTAAATCTACCTTATTGCGTTTGATTAACATGCTTGAACGTCCAGATTCGGGTCAAGTTGTTATAGATGGAACTGACCTAACCACTCTGTCTGCCAGTGATTTGCGTATCGCCCGTCACAATATCGGTATGATTTTTCAGCAATTTAATCTGATGTCCAATCATACCGTGTTTGATAACGTGGCGTTTAACTTGAAAGTTTCAGGCTATCCAAGCCGCGACATTCATAAAAGAGTGATGGACTGTCTTGCAATTGTGGATTTGACCGATCGCGCTGGTCACTATCCTGCGCAGTTATCAGGTGGACAAAAACAACGTGTGGGTATTGCCCGCGCCATTGCACCCAGTCCAAAAGTACTGTTGGCCGATGAGCCAACCAGTGCGCTTGATCCTGCAACAACCCGCAGCTTGCTGACGTGTTTGCGTGATATCAATGAGCAACTTGGCGTGACGATTGTGATCGTGACCCATGAGATGAGCGTTATTCGTAGGCTCTGTGATCGCGCCGCATTATTACATCAAGGTCAGCTGTTGGAAGTGGCAGATGTGCGCGATGGTATGATTCAGGCAACCACCCCGATTGGCAAAGGTTTAGTCGTTGAGGACTAATGAGGCAGGAGAAATAGATATGTTAACTGGTACTGAATTATCCGCCTCTATAGACAAGCTACTTGTTTTACGCAAAGAGATTGTGAGTGCGTTTGTTGATACGTTCATTATGCTCGGTATTTCGACAACGGTAGCAATCATCATCGGTGGGCTATTCGGCGTATTCTTGTTTTTGTCCAGTGATCGACAGTTTTTGCAAAACAAGACACTGTACGGTGTACTTGGCGGCATCACCAACTTTATGCGGGCCTTCCCTTTTGTGATTTTGATGATTGCCATGAGCCCGTTTACTAAAGCCATCGTTGGTACGGGTATTGGTCCGATTGCCGCATCGCTAGTACTTGCTATCGCAGGCTCGTTCTATTTTGCTCGCTTGGTCGAGCAGAACTTACGTGAAGTGCCACGCGGCATTATCGAAGCCACAGAGTCTATGGGTGCACGCCCTTTAACCATTATCAAAGTGTTGCTCAATGAAGCGCGCTCAGGACTGGTACTCTCAGTGACCATCCTCTGTATCAGCCTACTATCTTACTCGGCAGCGGCTGGTATGATTGGTGGTGGTGGTTTGGGGGATTTGGCCATTCGTTATGGCTATTACCGTTATCAAACCGAGGTAATGATTTTTATCGTGATTGTATTATCGATCATGGTTATCTCGATTCAAGCCTCTGGCAATTGGTTGGCCAACCGCCTAGACAAGCGTTAAAGACCATTGCACGACATCAGGCAGAGTCAAGCAATGCTAATATGAATAATACTCGGGTTTTAATGCCAATTCATCCTAAGCAAAATACTTGACTTTGTTACTGAGACCCTTTAATTTTGTTACTAACTTAACAGTCATTAACTGAGCAGCATTACTATTCATGATGTTGCTTTTTTTTAATGGCTGCCGTTTACACTCTACTCCATACCTCTTATTAAGGAAGTTCCATGAAATTAACAGATATCAGCCGTCAGTTAGCGACTGCATTTGCTGCTGTTGGCGTATCAAGCCTAGTCTTGGTCGGTTGCAGCAACTCATCAGCGCCAGAAGCGACCAAAGAACCTGTAACCGAAGGTGCAACTGCAGAAACTGCCGCCAGTGATATCGATCCTGATCATACCAAAATCATTATCGGTACGACTGAAGGTGATTTTGCTGATATGGTTCGCAACCAAGTGAAAAGCTCTCTTGAAGCGCAAGGTTATGAAGTTGAATTGATTGCCTTTACTGACTATGTTCGTCCTAACCTTGCATTGGCTGAAGGCGACTTAGACATCAATATTTTTCAGCATAAGCCTTATCTTGATACCTTCAAAAAAGAAAACAACCTTGATCTAGTTGAAGTGTTCCAAGTACCAACAGCACCACTTGGCATCTACTCAGGCAAAAAGACCAACCTTGACGATGTATTCAAAGGTATGAGTGTGTCTGCGCCAAACGATCCAAGCAACTTTGCTCGTGCTTTGGTCATGATGGATGATCTTGGCTGGATTACCCTAAAAGACGACATCGATCCATTGACTGCGTCAAAATCTGATATCGCTGACAACAGCAAATACGATATCGAAATCATTGAATTAGAAGCAGCCCAACTACCACGCGCGCGTGATGAAGTTGACTTTGCTGTGATCAACGGTAACTATGCCACTGATTCTGGTATCAAATTGACCGAAGCATTGTTCCAAGAGCCAAGCTTTGCTTATGTAAACTGGTCAGCGATCAAATCTGCTGATACTGGTAAGAAATGGGTTGAAGATGTAACCAACGCTTATAACTCAGAAGCCTTTAAAAAGTATGCTCACGAAACGTTCCCAGGCTATAAATATCCAAAAATCTGGGGCGGTGATCACGGTGCAAACATGGACACTACTGCCAACACTGAAAGCGCTGACACTGCAGAAACTGTAGAAGCTGCTGCTCAGTAAGGCCTTAAAGCACAAACACCTAGATATGAAGGTGTGATGCCTATTGGCAACGCCCATTACTTAGAGTGATGGGCGTTTTTTATGGCCTTGATTTTGAGGGCATCATTTCTTCAAACCTCTCATAAAAAGCCAAATGGTCACAAACAATCACGTTACAGCCTGTTTGCCCTTTGTAGGGAACCGTCACTCACGCTTCCACTTGTCCTTGGTTTTTCCTATAGTGGACAGGCTCAATAGTAATTTACTCGTTAGACCACACTATTGATGACATTTAAAATTAATGAAAATTATAAGATACACATAACAAGGATAATAATATGAGCGCTAAAAACTATAATATTCGTACCGCTGGACAAGCAAATATTCCAATCCTAGGGCTAGGTACTTGGCAGTCAACTGGACAAGATTGCGTAGACGTGGTCAAAAAAGCGTTGGAAATGGGTTATGAGCATATTGATACCGCTCAAGCTTATGGCAATGAAAAAGAAGTTGGCGAAGGCATCAAACAGTCAGGCGTGGCTCGTGACAAATTCTTTTTGACCACCAAAATTTTTCCTGATGACATGAAATTTGAGCCAGAAAAACTGATTGCCGCCGCAAAGCGTTCTCTCAAAGATTTAGACACAGATTATGTGGATCTGTTGCTATTACACTGGCCTGACGACCGCGTACCATTATCGGAGACCATTCCTGCGCTGTGTGAATTACAAAAGCAGGGGCTCACGCGTCATATCGGGGTTTCAAACTTCAACATTGCCAATATCATTGAAGCGGAAAAATACGCCGATGTGCCTATCGTTGTCAACCAAGTGGAATTTCATCCGTTCATTAAGCAAAACACGCTACAGACTTTTTTGAATAACCATCATATTTTGCTAGAAGCTTACTCACCACTCGCGCGTGGCGACGTGTTTGATAATGATATTATTAAAGAGATTGCGGACAAGCACAATGTGACGCCAGCGCAGATTTCATTGGCATGGATCTTATCAGACAAGCATCGTGTGGCCATTCCAAAGACGTCTAATCCTGATCACCTGCAAGGCAATCTAGACGCCATCAATGTCAAATTGAGTGCAGATGAATTAGAGCAAATAGGTAACTTAGCCAGCTCTGACGGTCGTAAGATCGAGCACCCTGACTATAGCCCAGTATGGGATGATTAACAGGGTTAATAAGTACGATTAGTTGATTAGCTAAACGTCGCTCACTAAAAAAGGCCACCGAGCATCGGTGGCCTTTTCATATGTCTTAAATACTTGTAATCGTTACTGCTAATCATTACTGTTGTAAAGTTTCGGTCTCATGAATCTTTTCAGCAGGATTGTACTGTTCAGAAGAAGGTATCGCTCCGCTGCGATTGTTTTCTTTCATGGATTTGGCGACTTCTGGTGGCATATAGTTTTCGTCATGCTTAGCCAATACTTCACCTGCCACAAATATATCGCCCTGCATTTTACCCGTAGCTACGACGCCTGAGTTTTCAGCAAATAGGTCTGGCAATATACCTTGATAAGTCACTGGCACTGTCGATTGAAAATCAGTAATCGCAAACTCGATGTTTAGCGGATTGTCTGCTGCACGCTGGACGCTACCTGCCACCACCATACCACCAGCACGAATACGCTTGTCTTGCGGGGCTTCACCTTGGGCGATCGCTGTCGCATCAAAGTAATAGTCGGTTTGCTGCCCGATAGCATAGATAACCAGCATGACCGCCACTGCTGTACCTGCCAGCGTAAACATCACCCATGTCAGTTTTTTCCGACGCACTGCATTCATACCACTACCTCATTGATGAGTCGCTACGTTGCCAAATATAAAGTTGTCAAACAGATAATAGGAAAGAAACGACAGTTAGTAATAAGAGCTAACCAATCACTCCCATCTAATCACTATATGGTAGCATTTTTAAGGCAAATCAATAAGCCTCATCGCTACTGGTAAGGTCATATTTTTGTCAGTGAAAGGATACGTTTTCTTGCGCTAAAATCATGATATTCAGATGATTTTTATTCAGATTGCCTAATCACAGGAGTCACAGGCATTGAGGTTTTGGTCGTTCGTTGTGCTTGTCGCGCTTGCTGGATGGTCAGCTGTTTGATAAGTGACTGTCGCTGTCTGCGGCTATAAATAATAAATGCCAACATCACACCGATCGTTATCGCCCAGCACGACCACACAAAAACCCCATGCTTACCCATGGCGAAAAACTCAGATACGCTATAAAAGTAAGGCTGCATAGTATTTTCCTAGCCGTTATTTGTGTTGACCACGAATGTATTCTTTAACCCACGCTTTTCCTTGATCACGGTATAAAATCAGCGTGTTAGTACGATAAATCGCTAATGTCGCAACCAGTAAATAGCTGCCGATAATCATCAGTAGCAAAGGCATCCACATATCTGCCGACATCTTCGGTGCGGCGGTCAAGCTAAAGGTCGCGCCTTGATGCAAGGTATTCCACCACTCTACTGAGTACTTGATAATAGGCAGATTCACTGCGCCCACAATAGATAAAATGGCGGCCGCTTTACCGCGATTGGCCGTATGCTCAAAAGCGGCAAACAGAGCCATTACGCCCGCGTATAAAAACGCCAATATCAGCATTGACGTAAGGCGTGCATCCCAGACCCAGTAAGTACCCCATGTTGGTTTTGCCCAGATAGAGCCAGTAAGCAGACTGATGACACATAGCAAAAACCCCATCGGGGCAAGTGCCTGCGCAACCAGACTGGCTGTCTTAATCTTCCATACCAAATAAATCACCCCCAGAACTGCAAGGGAAAAATAGATAGAAATGGCAAGACTGGCCGCTGGAACATGGATAAAGATAATGCGATAGCTATTGCCCTGAAGATAATCAGGCGGCGCAAAAGCAAGGCCCCATACGCTACCAATGAGCAAACAGAGACTGGCTAATATCGCTAACCACTTGACCCAAGGGCTAAAGATACGAAAAAACTGCTTGGTACCCACAGTGGTCAAGAAACCCTGCCAAATGCGCTGCCACAAGCTAGGGGATGAGACGTTATTCAGGTTGGGCATGGGAAGAAACCTATTACACAGCTTACTGGCGATAAAGGATGCGGTCTATAAAAGCACCACTATCAACTCACCTGCTGGCGTTAAACACTGGATAGAATCTACAAAGAGCTGTTTACGTATTCAATTGACTATTATAACAAAATTGCCAGTTTTCACCATGATGTTAATACATTGGGTTTAGATGACTGGGTTTGCATGATTGAGTTTTGAAAATGACGACAGAGTTTTAAATATATAGCAAGCTTGCTGTTTAATTGAGCCATGACATTTTTAAGGTTGTAGCGATGACCCAAGGCATGACCAAGACAGAAATAATACTTCCTGCTAGTAATAAAGCCAAGATTGGCAAACCATTAAGCCCAGAGGCAAATAAATCAACCGCGCCTGTGGCAAAAATCAATACTGGCAACTGCATCGGTAAAGCAATCAAAGGCACCAATACTGCCCCATTCTTTAGTGACAAGGTCAAACTACTGGCAATTGCGGATAGCATTAAGAGCATTGGGCTACCTGTCACGATAGAAGCCATCAATATCCACGCCTCAAACCAGCTGAGCTGAAATAACGGCACGGCAAGCAAGCTTAGGGCGGCCACAATACCACTGCTAAAAATCCAATGGATTACCAGTCTAATCAGCACCCATAGCGGTAGTGACGCTTTGGCCACGACCAATTGCGCAAGCGTACCATTATCAAGCGCAGGCTTGAACAATCCATCAACGCCCATTACCAGTGACAACAACGCAGCAATCCACACCGCTGATACACCCAGACGCTGTAATAACGCAGGTTCACTACCGACCGCCAGTGGAAATAAGGTAATAATTACTAAAAACAGCACCAATGGGTACAACCATTGTACCGCTCCTTGCTGCTTAACTTGCCATTCGCGGCGCCACAGCTGTATAAACCCAATACTGCGAGGCGTTGCGACAATAGCATTTGGACTTTTATTCATAGCGGCTACTGATCCTACTTGTATTGGACGGTCTGTCATTATTTGTCCTTTCACATATGCTGATGGTACTGATAGCAATCGAACTTATACCATGTAATCTGACAAATCGAGCACCTGATTGGCGACCCCAACTGCCTGATGGCTGGTCATTAGTATCGACCCGCCAGCCTGTGCAAAGTCGCATAACCGCTCTTCCATACGTGCCACCATATCGACATCTAAAGCCGTAAAAGGCTCATCAAGTAACCAGAGCGGTGTCACATCGGGAGTCAACAAGTACAATCGCGCCAGCGTGATACGCCGCGTTTGCCCAGCGGACAGATGACTTGAGCTAATCGTTTCAAACCCTTGCAGCCCAACCCATGTGAGCGCATCGTCAATATCGGTAATACTTGGCGTGATACCATATAAGTTCAGTAGAAACGTCAGGTTTTGTGCCACTGTCAGATTCGGATGAATGCCTAACTGGTGCGAGACATATAAAGGTTGGATGGGCAGACCCGAATGACCTTGATAAGTAACTTCACCTGACAAAACAGGTAACAATCCAGCCAACTGCATGAGTAACGTGGTCTTTCCCGTCCCATTTGCCCCGATTAGATGGCAAATACTACCCGCAGATAGCTGCAACGTAACGCCTTCGCACAGCGGTATCTCACCGCGCTGAACCGTCAGCTCCTCAAGTGCAAGTAAAGGCGTACCCAAAACCGTCATCAAAACCTCTGGTTATTTATCAAGCAGCAGTCAATATTCATCACAAACAAAGGCAATGTTCGTGGCATAATACCCTATGCTCGCTACAAACACACAGTATAACAAATTGTCGATTACTCTGACTTCAAAAAATACGACCTCAAAATATGACTTCAAAATCTATGCCGACTTCACAAGATAGCCAAACACAAATGCCTGATGCAGAGGCTAAAAATGACAACGCAGACACTCGCTTGTCAAAAGAGTCTTTAACCAGCCGTTTAACGGTAGACAGCTTGATCGATGCTCAAGTTGATTTTATGCAGCAGTGGTTGCACGAACAAGCTGAGCCACTAGCGATGGAGGCTTGGCAATGGTTTGGTGCGCAGCCCTTAAGCAAATACATCACCTGTGACCATTTGCAGCATTTGATGAAAGACTGGCTATTAAATCAGCCGATGACTGAGGTAATGCGTACCGATATCCGTGATATTTTGCACACCATCATTTATCACCCCGTTAATGACAACGTGCCTTTGTCTGAACTGGTCGATGATACCCAAGTTGAAACCCTTGCCAACTATATCGGTAGCCATGAGCAGCAGCGCAACATATTGATTCATACGCTGGTCGGTAACGAAACCTTTGCAGATTTATTGACCCAAACACTTTATCACGCTATCAATGACTTTATGGAAAGCACGCTCGATAAAGCAGGTGGTGTTGGTAAATTGATGAAGCTTGGGCGCAGCTCTTTTGAAAAGGCGACCAACAGAAATCTCGATGAAAAACTACAAACGTACCTGCATCGCAATATCAAAGATTTGACGCGCAAAGCTGAAGCCAATGCGCAGGAACACTTGTCAAACGACGAAGTGGCGCGTCTGATGGTCATGGGTTGGGATCGTATCAAAGACCAACCCATTAGTGAGCTACAAACCTATTTAAGCGACGAGCCCGGTAATAGTAGCATTGACCATATAGAATCCAGTATCCAACAAAGCTACAATCGCCTGCGACTGTCACCGTATCTGCACAGCTTAGTCTCGGCAAGCATTGACACTTGGTATGCCAATCATCAGTCTGACACGATGGCGACCATTGCGGCGAGTTTGCACATTGATGAAGCGGCCATGAAGCAATGTAGCACTACACTACTGCCTATCGTGTACGATGCTCTTGAGACGCCTTGGTTGACGGCTCATATTCGTGAAATGCTAGCAGCGTTCTATGCACAGCCTGCTATCAAAGAAGGTTTGGCGCACGGTCACGATTAATTTATAACTCTTACTTGTCAGCATACTATTATGAGTCAACGCAATAAACTCAGCTTGTGGCAAAAGATCAAACGGTTACTGACTGCTGCCGCCCCGCAGTCAGTCATCGATGGTGCAAGCGAGCAAGGACATGCATCACTTGCTGACAGCGAGGTTAATAATACAAAAAATATATCAGCTGATATCTCTCATGAGTTAGAGGCGAAACAAGGCAATGAACAGGATAACACTCAAGCACAAGCAAATACATCTCAACTCAAAACCGATAACTTAAAAACCGATAGCGCAAGTGCAGAGTCTCAAAACCAGAGTGACACGCCTATCGTCGACTGTTTAAAGCAATACTTCAATGACAAACAGTGGCACTACACGCATTATCGACCCAAAACCAACGATAGCCAAAAATCGCATCATTTATCCTTGAGAATGCGTCATAAGCAAATAAACTGTGGCTATCTGTTTCGGGTGCAAGAAAAAAACAAACTACTGGCCATCTATGGCATCTTACCATTTTTGATACCAGAAACTCATCAAAGTGCCGCAATGCTACTTATCACCCAAATCAACTATGACATGCTAGTCGGTAATCTAGAGATGGATGTCAACGATGGTGAGATACGCTACAAAAATGCCATCGATGTCGAAGCAGTTGGTATAGATAATGAGATTATTGAGCATTTACTACAAAGCGTTGTCGCGATGACCACGGTTGCCAACGAGCTATTTGGCAACTTGGTTAATAATCAAAACCCTGCTGAAGACATGCAAACGCTACTTGTAGAGCTACGTCAACAGTCAGACGCGCGCACGTTCTTTCTGCCGACTCAGTTTGTTCAATAGCTCAGTTTGTTCGATAATTAAGTTCATTCGATGAACCGGTTTTTCAATCAAGCTATAATCTACGATAGCTAGGGCGTGTCCTCATTTTAAAAATGGTGATAAAAATGAGATAAATTGCCGTCAAACGAGGAAAATAGTGCAGAT
>NZ_JASDDJ010000022.1 GCF_030407455.1 Psychrobacter sp. 5A.1 | reverse complement strand
TAATTATATTAAGATAGATTATAAGAAAAAAAGTAAAACTAAAGTCAACAATAACTGTCATTTTCTAGATTACAGTAATTAATTTATTTTTATTTAGAAAAATAAGTATGAATTTGATTACAATAGCAACAAGATAGCAAAATTCAACTATGGTGGTACACTCATGAAAATATTAATCACAGGCGGTGCAGGCTTTATCGGTTCAGCCGTTATTCGTCATATTATAGCTAACACCACAGACTCTGTCTTAAATATAGATAAGCTTACTTATGCGGGTAATCTTGAATCATTAGCTAGCGTATCAGACAGCACACGTTACCAGTTTTCCCAAACTGATATTTGCGATCAGCAAGCTATGGAAGTACACTTCGCCAATTTTCAGCCAGATATCGTGATGCACCTAGCAGCAGAATCGCACGTTGACCGCTCTATTACTGGTTCAGCTGCCTTTATGCAAACTAATATTATTGGTACATATACCTTATTGGAAGTGGCTAGACATTACTACGAAACGCTAAGCGACGATACAAGAAGTAACTTCCGTTTTCATCATATCTCAACTGATGAAGTCTACGGAGATTTAGAAGGCACAGATGATTTATTTCTTGAAACAACTCCTTATGCACCAAGCTCTCCCTACTCAGCCAGCAAGGCTAGTTCAGACCATCTCGTACGTGCTTGGAATCGGACTTATGGTCTTCCAGTTGTAATTACTAACTGCTCTAACAACTACGGTCCTTATCATTTCCCAGAAAAGCTAATACCGTTAGTCATTCTAAACGCATTGGCGGGTAAACCTTTACCTGTATACGGCAATGGGCAACAGATTAGAGATTGGTTATATGTTGAAGATCATGCCCGTGCCTTATACTTAGTCGCTACCGAAGGTAAGACAGGTGAAACTTATAATATTGGTGGACACAACGAGCATACCAATATTGAAGTCGTGCAAACGATCTGTGCGTTATTAGAAGAACTGGCACCTAATAAACCTCACGGTGTTACAAGTTATGATGAACTTATTACCTATGTGAAAGATCGTCCTGGACATGACTTGCGTTATGCTATTGACGCCAGTAAAATTCAGAAATCATTGGGATGGGCACCACAAGAAACCTTCAGTTCAGGTTTACGCCAAACCGTTCTATGGTATCTAAACAATTCAGAATGGATTGAACATGTGCAAAGTGGTGAGTATCAACACTGGGTAACTCAACAGTATCAATAATAGATAAAACCAATAAAAATACTGATAAGACGATTATGAAAATTGTATTACTGGGTAAGAACGGTCAAGTTGGCTGGGAGTTGCAGCGTGCTTTGCAGCCATTAGGACACATTATTTCACTAGATCGTCAAATGAATGATAATGGGTTGTGTGGTGATATAACCAACTTTGCCGCTATAGAGCAGCTCTATGCTACCATAGAGCCTGATATAGTTATAAATGCAGCCGCTTATACTGCTGTAGATAACGCTGAAAGTGATTATGAGCAGGCCGATTTAATCAACCATCTAGCTGTTCAGAACTTAGCTATTCTGTCTAAACAGTTTAATAGCTTGCTGGTTAATTACTCTAGCGATTATGTATTTGAAGGCATCCGAGATATGCCTTGGCTAGAAACAGACAGTAGGATGCCTATAAATAACTATGGCCAGACTAAGTATGATGGCGAAATTGCTTTAGAGCAAAGTGGTGCAAGATTTATTAACTTTCGCACCAGTTGGGTATATGGCACCCATGGCAGCAACTTTATCAAAACCATGTTAAAACTTGCTCAAACTAAAGAAGAGCTTAACATCATTGCTGATCAAATTGGCGCGCCAACTGGAGCCGCTTTGATTGCTGATATTACTGCACAAGCACTACGTTACTATTTATTAAAAAAACAATCCAGTAGTCTGCTTGGACATTATAACTTAGCAGCACAAGGTGAATGTTCTTGGTTTGATTATGCTGAGTTTATCTTTGCGACCGCACAAAAAGAAATGAATACAAAGTTACTTGTAAAACGCATAAACCCTATTCCAACATCAGAATACCCTACCCCTGCAAAACGTCCGCTCAACTCGCGTTTAAATACTGAAAAACTACAAATTCACTTCAAACTGCACTTGCCAAATTGGCAGCAAGGTGTTGCTCAAGTACTAGGAGAGCTATTATCATGATTCAAACCAACCGTAAAGGGATTATTCTTGCTGGGGGTTCCGGCTCACGCTTGCATCCTATCACCCTAGGCACATCGAAACAGCTTCTTCCAATATACGATAAGCCTATGATTTACTATCCTTTATCGGTACTGATGCTTGCAGGTATCCGTGAAATTCTAATCATATCCACTCCAGAAGACTTACCAAATTTTGAAAAGCTACTTGGTAATGGCGATGATCTAGGAATAAAACTATCTTATAAAGTTCAGCCTTCACCCGATGGCCTAGCTCAAGCATTCATCTTAGGTGAAGAGTTTATTGGTGGCGATAATGTTTGCTTAGTATTAGGAGATAACATCTTCTACGGCCAAAGCTTTGGCCAACAATTACGCCGAGCGACTGAGCAAGAATCAGGAGCAACAGTATTTGGTTACTATGTGAGTGATCCTGAGCGTTTTGGTGTAGTAGAATTTGATCAAGATGGTAAAGCACTCAGTATTGAAGAGAAACCCACTCAGCCTAAATCTAATTACGCAGTGACCGGTTTATATTTTTATGATAATCAAGTAATAGAAATCGCTAAAAATGTGCAACCATCACATCGGGGTGAGTTAGAGATTACTGACATTAACAATGCTTATTTAGAACAAAAGCAACTTAATGTCGAACTACTAGGACGTGGTTTTGCTTGGCTAGATACTGGTACTCACGATTCATTACTAGAGGCTGGTCAGTTCGTACAAACTATTGAGCATCGTCAGGGTCTTAAAGTAGCCTGCCTTGAAGAAATCTCTTATCACAACGGTTGGATTGATGATTCTCAATTGCTAGAACGTGCCAATTTTTTCAAAAAGACAGGTTATGGGCAATATTTATTAAAATTACATCAAGAGCATCAACACTAACTTCATGACTATAATAGTATATCCATTATGAATATCACTGAAACTAAGATACCAGGGCTATTAATCCTTGAGCCGCGCGTTTTTGAAGATGACCGTGGCTGGTTTAAGGAAAGCTTTAACCAAAAAAGTTTCGCCACTTTGTTAAACGAACGTGGGTTTGAAGCACCGAACTTCGTCCAAGATAATCATTCCAGCTCCCAAAAAGGAGCACTGCGTGGCTTACATTATCAACTAAATCCTTTTGCTCAAGCCAAGCTAGTACGAGTAGTACAAGGGCGGGCTTGGGATGTAGCAGTAGATATTCGTCAGCACTCACCTACTTTTGGACAATGGGTAGGTCTAGAACTGACTGGAGCCAATCATCGTCAATTCTGGATACCTGCAGGTTTTGCACATGGTTTTATCGCACTCGAAGACAATACTCAGTTTTTGTACAAAACCACTAGCTATTATCACAAGAAAAGTGAGCGAACTATGCTATGGAATGATAATAGTTTAGATATTAACTGGCCAGTTGAAGATCTAGAACTCAAATTGACTGAGAAAGACTGTGATGGTGCAAGCTTTGAGCAAGCCATAATAAGCGGTGATATTTTTTAATCTTAATAAATATCAAATTAAGCTATATAAATAAACTTGCCCTAACTAGCTTACTAGGGCGCGTCCTCAATTCAATCGATAGTCATCTAAATGGGTTAAAAATGGCTAAAATGAGGACACGCCCTAATAACACTAAATTTTGGAAAATAGTAGCTATTAAAGTATTGCCTACTTACATTAGCAAACTTCGCCCGATGTTAAAAAACTACGTGGCGATCAGCTGTTAGTATTCTGCAAACAAACCAAGCAATATAAAGATAATTTTCATATTATAATTGAGTAAAACATACTTCTTTCTGTTTCCTAGATTAACACACCAAGTGCAACGCTAAATAATATTATAGAACACCTGGTTTGGCGTTCTAAACCCTAACCGCTTTCTTGGTCGGTTGTTTATTCTATCTTCAATAGCCTGTATTTCATCATCAGATACCTGTCTAAAGTCACACCCTTTAGGCAGGTACTCTCTAATCAAGCCATTGGTATTTTCGTTTGTTCCTCGTTGCCATGAGGCATAAGCATCCGCAAAGTAGAATCTACTGTAAAGGCGTCTTTTTACCTCTTTATGCTCAGCAAACTCCTTGCCATTGTCGGACGTAATCGTCTTAACTTGTAGTCTAACTGGGGTTAGTAGATTTATCATCGCACCCGCTACCAGATGCGCACTCTTTTTAGTGACCCGTTTCATCTTAAGCAGCCCAGTATTTCGCTCTACTACTGTTACGATGGCCTGTTTGTGATGTTGACCGATAACGGTATCTGCTTCCCAGTCACCAACGCGTGATCGGTCTTCTACTATTTGAGGGCGCTCATGAATTGAAACGCTGTCACTGATACGCCCACGAGTCTCAACGGTAAGCCTTTGACGATAAGGTTTGGCTTTGCGTCTTAAATATTGCCATAGCCTGCCGCCTTGTCTCTTATCGACCCATAGGTAACGATAGATACTCATGTGGCTGATGCCACTATGAACGCCTGCTATTTGTTCAGGACTCCACTGTAACTTAAGCTTATCAACAACCCAGTTCCAGACGTTTAAAACAATAGTGAAGGCGTTGTTTGCATGCCTCGCTTTAGCCTTGTCGTCTGCATACTTTGGTCGGTAGCCTCATAGGCTTTTATTGCGTCTAAGCTCTCTTGATATGGCGCTTGGACTTCTGCCTAACGCTTCTGCTATATATTTAATACTATGTTGTGCCCCTTTAAGGGCATAAATCTGATATCGTTCACCTAGGCTTAGATGTGTATAGCTCATGGTTGCAGTCTCACTTTGGCGGTGGATAATGACTTTGATGCTAGCGCATTTAGGTCTTTTTTTCACCTGCTCTTTGGTATTGCACTTCATGTGTTAATCTACGTTTTGATAAAACATAAAAAAGCTAAGACTTATATAGGTCTTAGCTTTTAAAAAATATTTAATCATATTTGTATGATCAATCAATAAAGCTTAACCAGTCCATATATTTTTCATTACGACCGTGGACCACATCAAAGTACAAGGTCTGTAATTTTTCAGTCAACTCACCGCGGCCGCCATTACCAATAGTGCGGTCATCATATTCACGAATAGGTGTGACTTCAGCAGCTGTCCCTGTCATAAATATCTCATCTGCCAAGTAAAACTCATCACGAGTGATACGGCGTTCGATAACATTAATACCCAAGTCAGCAGCGAACTGTAGCATTGTACGACGAGTGATACCGTCTAATGCGCCACCTGATAGGTCTGGCGTATGTAGCTCGCCATTTTTTACCAAGAATAAGTTCTCGCCAGCACCTTGACAGACAAAGCCTTGTGGATCCATTAAAATAGCTTCGTCGTAGCCATTACGAGTGACTTCTTGGTTGGCCATGATAGAGACAGGATAGTTGCTAGAGGCTTTAGCCTTGCACATGGTCACGTTCGGCATGTGATGCGTATAAGACGAAGTTTTTACACGGATACCATTTTTGATGCCTTCTTCACCAAGATAAGCACCCCAATGCCACGCAGCAACCATCGCATTGATGCTGTTGTCGCGTGAAGATAAGCCAAGTTTTTCTGCACCAACCCAAATAAGCGGACGAATATAAGCTTCTGCCAAGTTGTTTTGCTTGACGACATCCTTGTGTGCTTGCTCTAGAGTGGCCGCATCAAAAGGCACATCCATTTGAAAGATTTTTGCAGAGCCTAACAAACGCTCGGTATGCTCTTTTAGACGAAAAATAGCCGTACGATTGTCAGCAGTTTGATAAGCGCGCACGCCTTCAAACACTGCCATACCATAATGCAGGCTATGTGTGAGCACATGCACTTTGGCATCTGGCTGTTCAATCATCGTGCCATTCATCCAAAGCTTACCATCTTGTGTTGCCATATTCATTTTATAGTCCTTATGTTAGCGCTCATGTCTAACTTTTTTAGGTAGGTTTTATTTAACAGTATTGATCAATATCTTACGATAACACCGCAGCGTCAATTTTTATTGCTTAAAGTATCGCTTCATTATGACGAACCACTGACAGCATTATGATGATGTGTGACCGATTGTATCACTGGCCGTATTGGCAAATGAACTCTTTTGATTTGTGCTTACATCGTTTTTACGTATCGTAAAGCATTACAGTTTAAGCGTCTCTTTGACTATCGGCAAGACCTTAATCATACAAGTTTCGATATTATTCATCGTCTGGCTCGACACCCATTAGATGCTGCCATTGTGACTGCACCAAGGTACGCGTTTCTTGCCAAAGCGATTCATCAACGAGTAATGATTGCTCAGACAGCGCCAATTGATGAGTCGCGGCACGTATTCTCAGATAGGCATCCGTTAGATCTTGGCAGACCTGCTCCTCCCAAATACCAAGTAATGCCACCTCTTCAAAAATACGCACGTTGTCGCTCCATTTGGTCAGGCTCAAATGCTCATGTGAGTAGGCCAATACCGCAAACTGTGCCAAAAACTCAATATCGACAATACCGCCTGCATCTTGCTTAAGCTGGAACTTGCCCGCTTGTTGTTGCCATTGGCTCGTCCCTAGGTGCTTTTGCATTTTGATACGCATACTGGTGACTTCATTACGTACTTGATCCAGTGTCCGTGGCAGCGACAACACATCGCGGCGGATATCACAAAAGAGAGCGGTGACTCGTCTGTCTCCACAAATAGCACGTGCGCGTACCAGTGCTTGATGCTCCCATGACCACGCTTTGTCCATCTGATAGGTTTCAAACGCATGGCAAGACACGACCATCATGCCAGCATTTCCTGAAGGTCGCAGGCGCATGTCAATCTCATAAGCGCGGCCATCGCGTGTTTGGGTATTGAGATAATTCATCAGCTTTTGTACAAGACGGGCGGCAAACTTCATACCACTCACTGATTTCTCACCAGTGGTCATGCCTCGCTCTTTTATCTTGTGTAAGAATACCAAGTCCAAATCTGAAGAATAGGACAGCTCTAACCCGCCAAGCTTGCCATAACCGATAATCGCAAAGCCACAGTCGGCTTCAGTGACTGGGTCGCCATCTTGGCCAATAGGATAACCATAACGGTTAACAATCTCTGCAAAAGCACGCTCTAATGCTGCCTCTAGCACCACTTCAGCAATATAAGTCAATGAATCCGACACTTTCATTATCGGACGCTCAGCCAATACATCGCTAGCAGCGACAGCCAATACTTGGTTTTTCTTAAATAGTCGCAAGACGCTTAGCAGCTCTTCTTCATCGTCTGGCTCGACGCGTAGTAGCTGTTGGCGTAGTATATCGCGCAGCTCACGTTTATCTGGTAGATGGCGATAGCGCTGCTGCAAAAAAGTATCCAACAACACAGGATATTGCGCCAGCTCTTTTGCGATCCACGGACTGGCGGATAACATCGGAATCAACTCAATCGTTGCATTGGGATTTTCAGCAATCATGACCAAATAAATAGAACGACGACAAATTGCTTCGAGTAACGAGATAAGACGTGGCAAGGCCGTATTGGCAAGTTGCTGCTGTTCTTGATGTGCCAGTAGTGCATGGACAATCACAGGGTACGCATCGTCCAAACGCTCTCTGGCCTCATCACTCAAGTTGGCCACCATTTTTGATTGCCAAAAATTCTGTAGCAATGCGCGGCTGTCTTCTGCTAATACTTCATTTAAACGGGCAATTTGTTCATCAAGATGCTCTGGATCAAGATCGGTGTCTTCTTGATCTGGCACTTGGCGCTCAGTGACCATACGCTCAAAAGGAACATTGACACGGTCTCGATGTTGATTGAGATGAGTTAGGAGTGCTGCCCAATTGTCAAACCCAAGTGTAATGGCCAAATTATGCTGCCACTGTACATCGTGTGGTAAGCGCTGGGTCTGCTGATCATGAATCGCTTGGATAGCGTGCTCAAGTCGGCGCAAAAACCGATACGCTGCCTGTAACTGCTCGTAGGTTGACGGCTCTAGATATCCAAGCTCGCACAACACTTGCATCGCTTGCAAACAAGGTTTGACTTGCAGCTGTGGATGCCGACCGCCATAGATAAGCTGAAAGGCCTGTACGATAAACTCAATATCTCTGATACCACCCGCACCTAGCTTGATGTTGTCTAAGTCTTCACGCTGCGCAACTTGGTTTTGAATCAGAGACTTCATCTCTCTGAGTGCTGAAAAAGCACTATAGTCCACATAATAGCGAAAGACAAACGGCTTAATCAGTGCCTGTATCTCATCATAAAACGGCTGATCTATCTGTCCAACTACGCGTGCCTTTAGCCAAGCAAAACGCTCCCATGCACGCCCATGCATCGTAAAATACTTTTGCAATGCGGACAGATGAATGGCCAAATCACTCCCATCACCCCATGGACGTAAGCGCATATCCACCCGAAAAACAAAACCGTCAGCGGTTTTATTATCCAGCAGCTTTATGATGCCTTGGCCCAATCTGGTCATAAAACGTTTGTTGTCTATGCTACGTGTGCTATTTATTTTATCGCCATTGGTCTCGCCGCGCGCTTGATGCACAAAGATTAAGTCAATATCACTCGATAGATTCAATTCTTGCGCGCCAAGCTTACCCATGGCCATGATGGCCATGTCATCGATTTGCATATTGCCTTGGGCATTGATAAAGGTCGGCTCACCATACTTGGCAACCAAGTGCTGATAGGTATAATCTTTAGCAAAAGAGATACAGCCATCTGCAAATTCAGACAGCTCATCGGTCAATTGTTCGAGACTGATCATCTGCAAGGCGTCTTGCCAAATCCAGCGCATCATCAACAGCGTACGCAAATGGCGCAAACCGCTCATGACCTTAGTTTCATCAGCGAGCTGGTAATTTTCATCTAACGTATAATCTTGGATCAGATCATCGATCTGCTGACGGGTCAATGTACTGTTCAGTGGATAGCTGCGCAAAAACGTTTGGCATGAAACCGTTCGGCTTTCCCAAATCTGATAAGCAAATTCACTCGCTATTTGCAGTACTTGTCGCTGTTCTGCTGTAGGCTGATACTCTGTACCACTGTTCATACGTGAGGGCATAGTTGGTAACATAGCAGGTAACATAGTAAAAAAAACTCCTTACATAGAATGGTAAGACTACGTGAACCCAGCTCATAAGTTTATTGTTTTTTCTTACGAGGCAGTCACAGCATCAAATAATAATACTCAATTGCCAATGCCAGAGATAAAACCACGTTCAGTAACAGTGGCTCTATTTGATTTTAAGCGCTTTATGTTAGCATAAACATCTTGGATAGCGATGACAGACCTCTTTTTATGGCGACAAGTTATTGCAACGACTAAAACAGCCTCTTGGCATGACAATATTGTGGCATAGCAATATGGTGAAATAACTGTATGAGCCGCTGTATTTTGTATAATTAGGGCATGTTTTCATACAAAAATAAGTGCAAGCGCTATAATAAAAAGATCGAGGCGCATGCTTTATCAAAAGCATTGATAGCAGCTCAATCATACTCTCTAAACTCTTATTTATAACCTGTGATACCGCAACCTATGACGATGACGACCACTACCCCATTACTATTGATTACCGCTGACCCCAGTCACCCATTGGCGAATTTGGCACTACGCTACGCGCGCGCTTATCTGAAGAGCGTAGCGAGTAGCCATGAAATCAATAACAATACAGGCGCCAGTAGTACTGACGTCAAGGATACAAACGCTAGCGACAACCCTATCACTGAAAAACCATTGCTCAATGTATTTTTTTATGGCGACTCAGCACATATCGCAAACGGTTTACGCTGGCAGTCAGCCGATCAAATAGACTTGACCAAAGAATGGCAAAATCTGGCTGAACAGTATCAGCTATCACTGCCCGTTTGTGTCAGTACGGCACTGAGCCGCGGTGTGAGTGATACGGATAACAGCGCGCGCCATCAGCTTGACGGTGCCAATCTTGCGACAGGATTTACTTTAGTGGGACTCAGTGAGCTGGCTATGGTGATGCAAGAGGACTGCCGTTTGATACAGTTTTGATAATGTGTCGTTTGATAGTTTGTCTACTGAGATCACTGGTCGCGATACATATATTTAGGAATACATGATGAAATTATTAATTCAGCTACACACGCCCACTGAGGCAGCCAGTTATGAAGGCTGTGCGCTTGCATTAACCCTAGCGACATTCGGTCATGAAGTACAGCTATATTTGGACGCACCTGTTTTCGGCTTATTGATGCAATCTGATTCGCGATTGCACGGTATGATTCAGTCACTTGAGCTTTACGACATGCCCGCAGCTTGGCTACCCGACGATGTCTTTAGTGGCTGGGTCACTGGTATGTTGCCAACAGATTTGGCCTCACAGCTCACACTAGTACCAGAGGTCATCAACTCACCAGACTTTGAGCAGATATTGACTTTTTAAGTCGTTATATAACGCTTTATATAAAATAATAAAGCACGCAATCGGACACCTTTATGGCAACTTTATATCAATTGCACAGCACGATGGATACCCTTAGACGCAGTACTGAGGAGATGTCTCGCACTTGGCGCAGCGGCGACAGCATCCTTCTGCTCGGCGCCACCCCTGCTTTTATCGACTGGCTCAATGCTTATTTGAATGATAGCGATATAGACGGCATTGCTGGTATCTATGCATTAGCAGATGACGTAGCACAGCTCACAGCAAATACGACTGGCAAGCTAAATTTAGAGACTAAATTGACTGGTATTTTAACGGACGAGGCCTGGGTCAAGCTGACTCAAGACAGTTCGTTTGATAAAGTGGTGACCATTGCCTTATGAATAATGATATGACGACTCACAACGCTACAGTAACAGCGGCTAATATTGAATTAGATCAAGACGGTCATCTGTGTGATCATACGATTTGGACGCCTGCTATCGCACAGCAACTGGCAGACACACTAGAGGTCAATCTGAGCGATGAGCATTTAGAAGTTTTGCAACAAGTGCGCGCGTTTTTTGACAAATTTAATCACGCGCCAGCAACCCGTCCATTGATCAAATGGCTACAAAAGACTTTACCAGAACAAGATATTAGCAATCAAAAGCTACAGCAATTGTTTAATACAGGTTTGGTTGCGCGTCATGTCAACCGCTTGGCAGGCTTACCCAAACCACCAAACTGTCTATAAGAGCTACCTATCAGAGATGTCTATCAGATACGCTCGATATCTTATTAAAGACTCAGCATAGATGAATGAGCAGTATCTCACTGCTCATTTGGTACGCAACCTTTTTTAGATACGTAACGGTCTTTTAAACCTGTCGCTATTTTGGGTCGTAGACTGTCAAAGTTTCGTAACCGACACTACGACCTTCATCGCCTACAAACTCTTGCTGTCGCCATATCTCGTATAAGCATATAGCGACGCTATTTGACAAATTCAAACTGCGTGAATCAGCCAGCATTGGCAATCTCAGCCAGTTATCCGCACCGATGTCTTCACGTATATCATCTGCCAGACCGGCTGTCTCAGAACCAAAAACCAGCCCAATATTGGGTATAACAGGATTGTTAGATGTGTCAAAGGTCGACGGCCCACTAAAGTTATAATCGTAAAATGGTTTGCTCAGTTTGGTTGTCAATGCAGTGACCACATGGCAGTCAGCGGCTTTTAGCGCTTGCCTTGCTGCTGCCCAATCATCATGCACTTGCAAATGCGCGTATTCATGATAGTCGAGGCCTGCTCGGCGTAGCTTTTTATCATCTAGCTCAAATCCTAACGGCCTGACCAAATGCAACTGCGCACCACTATTGGCACACAATCGAATGATATTGCCCGTGTTGCTTGGCATTTTTGGGGCTACTAGCACGATATGGATGGTCATTCTTACTCCACAAATATTCTGCGCTCTCTTATTTACATTTATGAGCGGTAGGTAATTGAAAGTTACAGTTTACTGCCAATACTTACATTTTGATACTGTGCAGCGTTTTTAACTTTCACTATGATGTCTGTAATGGATAACAAGATAATAAGTGCACATTATCTTCTTATCCAGCACTCCCTCAGTGACGCTGACTTAGCGTCACTGTAACGACTTATAACAATCGATTTATCTTGAGGATACTATTATGAAAAAAGTAATCATCGCATCATTAACTGCTATGTTTGTTCTAACTGGTTGCAATACTTTTAAAGGTTTGGGCCAAGACGTATCAAGTGCTGGCGAAGCTGTTTCTGGCGGCGCTCAAGACGTACAAAACAAAATCTAAGGTTTGATTTTTGGATTTTATAAAAGGCTTATCATTCATTTGATAAGCCTTTTTTGTGTTCAAATTGCACCATCGTTAGACAGTTATCCAAACACAATGCTATAAAAATGCGCGTAATATCTGATTGAGATAACGCTGTCCCAATACTGTTGGCTGTAAATGTTCAGTACTGTCTATCAACAGCCCTTGTTGAACCAGCTTATCCACTTGCACGGTAATCTCGTCAAGCGGTAGCCCTGTTCTTTTTTCAAACAATGACCAAGCCACCCCGCCGTGTAAGCGTAGCGCATTTAGCATAAACTCGCTCACCAATTCATCTTTATCAATCGCTTGCCAGCCCACCATTTTTGGTGCATGTTGGATTGTGGTAGGTGGCTCATTGGCATCTAAATGCCCTATATAATCTTTTGGCAAACGCGATTTACTAAAACGGTAGATACCTGATTCTGTTAATAAGTCGTTTTCCATTTTATTCGTTTCTGCTGTTTCGCTAGCTTTGTGATGCATCGTCGCTTTATGACTAATTGTCACTTTGCCATGCGCCCCAGCCCCTATCGCTAGATAATCGCCAAACTGCCAATAGTTGATATTATGACGGCATGGTTTGTCTGACGCACCTGCCCATGCGGACACTTCATAATTGCTATAGCCTAATTGCTGCAATAGCGCTTGACCTGCTTGTTCAATATCAGCCAAATTGTCTTCGTCTGGTAAAATAGGCTGACTACGGTAAAACACGGTATTTGGCTCAATGGTCAGTTGATACCAAGAGATATGCGTTGCGCCAGCATCATGCGCCATTTGAATGTCATCCAGCGCTTCATTCATGGTTTGCTGCGGTAGACCATGCATGAGATCGACATTGACCCGCTGAAATCCAGCAGCTTTGGCAGCACGAATCGCTGACAATGCTTGTGCAGGATCATGGATGCGCCCAAGCGTTTTGAGCTTATCAGCAGCAAAGCTCTGCACACCAATTGACAGACGATTGATACCGACCTCTAGATACTGAGCAAAGGGGGCATGCTCTAGCGTGCCCGGATTGGCTTCCATGGTCACTTCTATATCATCAGCGAATGTAAAGGTATTACGCAAGCTAGTGAATAGTCGTCGATACTGTGCAATAGGTAACAGCGATGGCGTGCCCCCACCGATAAATATCGAACCAATTTTGCGGCCTTGAGTCAACGACCGTTGCATGCTTGCATCTAGCAGTAGCGCATCGACATATTCCTCATACATAGATAGCTCACTGTCTATCGGTAGCTCATGCGAATTAAAATCACAGTAGGGGCATTTTTTGACACACCACGGGATATGAATATAGAGCGACAAGGGAATATCCATCACCTCTACAACGCTAGCATTTGTCGCTTGTTCGATGAGGTTCAACTTAATAGCATCGTTTGGCAGGCTGTCCGCCTTCATTTTTGGCATATATAAACTTATTGTGTAGTGAGCAATAATGATCGTTATCAAAAGTATCGCTAGGATAACGGCTAGAGGATTGAAAGAAAAGCTTATCTATCGTAAAAATATTAACAAAACCACCTATAAACGCCCTATTCACAATGGCAACTGTTAGGCAATATATAAGGGCTCTATACAAAACACATGATAACTTTAAGCATTGGTTAAAGGATAAAATAGATGGCTTACTGGTTGATGAAATCAAACCCCAAGTTTTTTGGTATTGACGATTTACAGCGTTTGGGCACCGACAGTTGGGATGGCGTCCGCAACTACCGCGCACGTAATTTTATGCGCGATGACATGAAAACTGGTGACAAGGTGTTTTTTTATCACTCTAGCGCCAAACCATCAGGCGTGGCTGGTATCATGACGGTTACTACAGCTGGATATCCTGATCCCACCCAGTTTCACCCTGAACATCGTCATTACGACCCTATCGCAACCGAAGACGAGCCGCGCTGGTATATGGTCGACCTTACTTTTGAGCAAGCTTTTACGGCGGTATTGCCATTGTCAGAGCTGAAGTTCTTACCTGCTCTTGAAGATTCATTGTTGCTTAAAAAAGGCTGTCAGCAACTGACCGTGATTCCGTTAGAACCCAAACACTGGAGAGCGATTATGGATATGGCAGAGACACTTGAATTGTTATAAGGCTCGAGTGTGTTAACTCAAGCCCTTATCTATTGGTTATATAAGGCACAAAAATCATAAAATTAATGTTGATGCAGCGTCTCTAAAGCGTTGACATCATAGTCTGGCTTCTTTAACATCTTATATGTACATGACCTGTCAATCCATCGCTTGGATCGACGGGTTATTTTTATTTTAGGGCGTGTCCTCATTTTAAAAATGGTGATAAACATGAGATAAATCGCAGTCAAACAAGGAAAATAGCGCAGATAATATCGAGATATTAGTCAGCTATTTGACGCTGTTTGGCAAGATTTAGCCATTTTTAACCCATTTAGATGACTATCGATTGAATTGAGGACACGCCCTAGTGCCTTTATTTTTATTTTCATACTCTGTCTATCTACTTATGCAACATTATAGGCTTGCTCATATTATTTATCGGAGTATTATCGTCGGTTCTAACCTCTCCTTACTGCTTCAGTCTTAATTGATTGATAGCCGTGTTTGCTTATTAATAGGTGTTCAACACGCCCTAATAACAACTATATTAATAACAATTACCGCAAAGAATAAAAAGTTGCTTACCATGGTTTTTCCATTGTCTTTCAAAGATTTCAAAAGCTATAGCTTACGTTTAGGCGTACTCGCACTCCCTATCTTAATCACCCAGTTTTGCCAAGCAGCGCTTGGTGTGGTCGATGCCATCATGGCAGGTCAAGTCTCGGCACTTGACTTGGCTGCCGTAGCGGTTGGCTCTGGCATTTGGCTACCTTTATTTTTATTGGCCACTGGTATTTTGATTGCTACGACGCCGCTGATTGGTGAAGCCATCGGGCAAAACAATCATAGCCAAGTCCCTCACATCACGCAGCAGTCTTTATGGACTGCAGGCGTCATTGGTATTATTGGCTTTATTGTTGTTAATTTGGCGCCCAATATACTTGGCATGATGGGTGTTCCTGAAAATATTCAACCGATCGCAACGCAGTACTTACACGGCGTTTCATTTGGCTTTCCTGCGTTGGCTGTCTATGCCGTACTGCGTAGCTATTGCGAAGCGCTTGGTCGACCTGAGCCAGTGACCGTCATTAGTATCATTGGCCTACTCGCAGATATTCCTCTGAACTATATTTTTATTCATGGTTTATTCGGCATGCCTGAGATGGGCGGTGCTGGCTGCGGTGTGGCAACGGCATTGGTATTATGGATAAACGTCCTACTATTGGCCGCTTATACCAGCTTCACCAAACGGCAGCAATTTGCCAGTACGCGCTTTTTTTATGGCTTTGCCAGTCCCAATCGCGCACAGATCAAAAAACTTCTCAAGCTTGGCATTCCCATTGGCATCTCTATCTTTTTTGAAGCCAGCTTATTTAGCTTAGGCGCACTCGTCATTAGCCCGTTAGGGGAGCTAGCGACGGCATCGCATCAAGTGGCTCTGTCCGTGACCTCTCAGCTATTTATGATACCGATATCCATTGCCATGGCACTCACCATCATGGTCTCAAATCGATTTGGCCAAAAAAACCTCATGGCGCTCCGTCAGGTCCAAGCCACTGGACTGATTTGGACAGTGTTGATCGCCTTGACCTGTATGCTCGGAATATGGCTGTTTAGACCACAACTGGCAGCAGCATTCACTGACAACCCCGTGGTAAGGGCTCAATCCATGCACTTACTCATCTTTGCGCTTGCTTATCAGTTATTTGATGGCTGGCAGGTCAACGTCGCTGGTATATTGCGCGGTATGCAAGACACCACCATGCCAATGTGGGTGACGCTATTTTGCTATTGGTTAGTTGCATTGCCACTGGGTGTTTATTTGGTACGCTTTACGGATGTTGGTGCGCAAGGGTTTTGGATGGCATTAATTACCGGTCTGTTCTTATCCTCTATTCTGCTCACTTTGCGTCTGCGCTACCAACAAAGGCGCTTGACCACCCTATGGGCGTAAGCGGCTTTGTGTACGTGATAATTTATACCAAATGCCTGTCTCCATTTTTAAAATACAGACAGGCTCTAGCGCTACAGAGTCATATAGACTATGATAAATCGTAGAGATTTTATTGCTAAAAAGATGGCTTACGTCAAAATATGTAAAAATTCTCAGTTAACAACTGTACATTGATTGCTCATTGCCCCGAATCTAGGTATCATTAGCAACTAATTAGACAATATTTAGTTACACTATTTCTCGAATTTAGTACAAGGCCAGATAAAAACTATGGATATTGAAAAAATACGCACCCTCATCGCCCTTATGGAAGAAAGTGAACTGGTGAATTTAGAAATCAGTTCAGACGACGAGCATATTAGCCTCACCCGTCACTATGACACGCCTGTGCCAACTATGATGGCGGCTCCTACTGCGAGCGCAGCGCCTGCTGCTGCGGTTGACGGAAAACCTGCAGAAAAAGCGGGTAGCATTGAGTCGTCACCCATGGTCGGTGTTTTCTATTCAGCGCCAACGCCTAATGACCCACCATTTGTAAAGGTCGGTCAAAAGGTTCAAGCGGGTGACACATTAGGCATTATTGAGGCCATGAAAATCATGAACCCTCTTGAAGCGACTCAAAGTGGTATTGTTGACGAAATCTTGGTAGATAACTCTGAAGTCGTGCAGTTCGGCCAACCTGTCATACGCTACAAAGCGTAACGATATTTGCCATACTTTATTTCATTATGGCTGACTTTTGGTATATATACCGCGTCAAAGTCAAAGAATATGATGCTATATATCGAAACTCAGTCAATGACTGACGCTTCGACAAGGATGAACCCATGATAAAAAAATTGCTCATTGCCAATAGAGGTGAGATTGCCCTGCGCATCGTTCGCGCCTGTAAAGCGCTAGGCATCGAAACAGTAGGTGTCTACTCTACTGCTGATGCCAACCTGATGCACCTGCGCTTTGTTGATGAGGCAATTTGTATTGGCAAACCTAATGCTAACCAAAGCTATCTGGATATCAATACTATCTTAACCGCTGCTGAAATTACTGGCGCGGATGCTATCCATCCAGGTTATGGATTTTTGTCTGAGAATGCCGAATTTGCTGAACAAGTAGAACAAGCAGGATTGACTTTCGTTGGCCCCAATGCAGATCATATTCGCCTCATGGGCAATAAAGTCTCTGCCATTAACGCCATGAAAAAAGCGGGCGTACCAACCGTACCTGGTTCAGTTGGTGCTGTGACGCTACACAATGCCGAAGAACAAGCACGCAATATCGGCTTTCCCTTATTAATTAAAGCAGCTTCTGGTGGCGGTGGTCGCGGTATGCGCGTCGTTGAGCGCTTCGAAGAAGTGATTGGACAAGTACAAGCGGCCAAACAAGAAGCTGAGCTGTGGTTTGGTGATGATACGATCTATATGGAGCGCTATCTACAAAACCCACGCCATGTAGAAGTACAGGTACTTGGTGACGGTAACGGTAATGCCATCCATCTATATGACCGTGATTGCTCATTACAACGTCGCCATCAAAAAGTGCTAGAAGAGGCTCCTGCACCGGATATCCCTGACGACGTACGCGAGCCTATTTTGAGAGCCTGTGTAAAGGCTTGCGAGCTTGTTAAATACCGCGGCGCAGGTACGTTTGAGTTCTTATTTGAAAATAATGAATTTTTCTTTATCGAAATGAACACTCGCGTACAAGTTGAGCATCCCGTGACCGAGATGATTACTGGTATCGATGTGGTCGTCGAACAGCTCAAAATTGCCGCAGGTTATGGCCTATCTTATCGTCAAAGTGAGATTGAGATTCAAGGTCATGCGATTGAATGCCGTATCAATGCTGAAGATCCAGCGACCTTTATGCCTTGCCCTGGTACAGTGAGCCAGTTGTTTGCGCCAAGTGGCGCGGGCGTTCGTTTTGACTCGCATCTGTACCCTGGGTACGAGATACCGACTTACTATGACTCATTAATCGGTAAGCTTATCTGTCATGGTCAAACACGTCAGCAAGCGATATCTAAAACGTTGCATGCACTTGATGAATTAGTGATCGAAGGTATCAAAACCAATATACCGCTACATCGTGATGTGATTTTGGCAGATAATAACTTTGTTCATGAAGCGCAAAATATTCATTATCTCGAAAGAGAGCTTTTGACCGCGAATAAAGAAAAAGCCAAGCCATAAGTTATTCAACTGGCTCAGAACCTAAAAAACCGCTATCCAAGTAGATAGCGGTTTTTTTATGGTCAACAAATTTCAAATCATACGCAAAGTACAACGAACCGTTTTGATTATGGCAATACTCTATTAAAATTCATAAAGCATTCATTGCCATCAGGGTCAGCACACCATTGCATCTGATTGCCGTCATGATTGATAAATGCAATCAACGCTTCATCAGTTTGGTCTACCTGATTGCCTGAGCAATCTACTTCATTATTATCATAAACGGTCTTAATCGCGATAACCGGCAGCCCTTCTTCACGGTGAGTCACTAAATAGCGACCGTATGTCCACTCTTTTCCACTGACAGCCCACATCTCATTGTCCGCACCAAAGTTATATAGCTCACGGCACTGGTTAGATTTTTTCACTGACGCGGTTATGTTTTTGTTCGTGATAGGTTGAATACTCAAAACACGCGCTTCACTTTGAGTCAGTACGCCACCCTCCATGCCAGCCATTACTTTCGGCTCTACACTGCTTGATTGTTGCATACGATTCAATGCCGCTTGCTTAGCCTCCGCCTCTTTGGTCGACGTGGCATGGCTAGAATGAGCGCTGCTGTCCAAGTCTATCTCCCATTGTCCCGCAATAGCTGGACTGATGTGAGTGGTGATGGTCGGCTTGGTAATGGCCTCACCGTTCGCGGGCAACGAAGCCAATATAGATGTCAGTGTCAATGAAGCAAATGAGATAGGTTCCATGGTTAACCTTTTATTTATAATATTTTATATATATACATTAGCGTAAGTCTTAGACACCAAAAACACAAGTAATATTATGCTATTGGTCATAAAGCCATAGCCAAAAATATAGCATGCCATGACATTAGGGTCTGTTGAACAATACCCTATAACCCAGCCTTTTTCTATCCCTACAAAAATAACGCCATCGCTTTGCTTGCTAAACACAAGGAGCGATGGCGTTACGAGGATACAAGATTCTGCAAGGTATCAGTTTGCTGTCGCTTATACTAAGCAGCTGATGTATTTAATGCTTGAGCAAAGGCTGATAATGCGCCTTTGAGCATCGCGGATACGGTACTGCTACAAGTGCCAATGCCAGAGTACACTTCGCCATCTACATTTAGCTGAATGTAAGCCGCCGCATTAGCATTGGTTTTGTTGTCATTATTGGTATCATCGTCGATGCCATCACCGCTATTGTGCTGCGGGTTAATCGCATGCTCAGCATAGTTAATCACATGTATTGATTTACCAGTGTGCTGGGCAAGTCCATCAATAAATGATGACAATGGGCCATTGCCAGTGCCATCAATGTCGATAGTGTCACTGTTCATTTGCACTTGACCACTAAAGTAAACCGCACCGCCTTTATTATTGACGCTATAATCTAGCAGCTCAAACTTGCCTTGCTGTAGATACGTTTGTTCAAAGGTCTGTAATATTTCATCATTCTGCAACTCGCGTGCAGCCGATTCCGCTTGGTTTTGCACCACGCGGCTAAAGTCAATCTGCATCCAACGAGGCAGATTAAAGCCATAGTTACGCTGCAAAATATATGCGACTCCGCCTTTACCAGATTGGCTGTTGATACGTACCACATCCTGATAACTACGACCAATGTGCGCAGGGTCAATGGGCAGATAAGCCACGTCCCAAATATTGTCTGTCTCGCTCTGATGGCTTTCATTGTAGTCGAGAGATTTTTTGATGGCATCTTGATGTGAGCCACTAAAGGCAGTAAAGACCAACTCACCCACATAAGGATGACGCGGGTGCAACGGCAAATTATTACATTCACTCACGACCTGAACGATTTCACTCATATTGCTAAAATCAAGATCAGGATCGATGCCTTGGCTAAACAAGTTCATGGCCATAACCATGATGTCCATGTTACCTGTACGCTCGCCATTACCAAGCAATGTACCTTCAATACGATCCGCGCCCGCAAGCACGCCCAATTCGGCAGCAGCTACCGCACAGCCACGGTCATTATGCGTATGTAAGCTAACAATCACATGCTCGCGCTGAGCCAGATTGCGGCAGAAATACTCTACTTGATCAGCAAAGACATTGGGCATAGACGCTTCGACAGTCGCTGGCAAGTTAAAAATAACTTCTTGGCCATGTTGTGGCTGCCACACGTCACAAACTGCATCACAAACCTCTACGGCATAGTCAGTCTCGGTCTGGCTAAAGCTCTCAGGCGAGTACTGAAACACCCATTCTGTTTCAGGATATTTGGCGGCATATTCTTGCAACAGCTTGGCACCTGCGATAGCAATTTCTTTAATCTCAGCTTTATCTTTGCCATAGACTTTTTCGCGTTGTACACGGCTGGTTGAGTTATAGACATGGACGACCGCACGTTTTGCGCCTTTTAATGATTCAAAAGTACGGGCAATCAAATGCTCGCGCGCTTGTACCAATACTTGTAACGTCACATCCTCAGGTACGTGATTTTCTTCGATAAGCTTACGCGCAAAGTCAAATTCAACCTGCGCCGCTGACGGAAAACCAATCTCGATCTCTTTGAAACCAACCTCTACCAATGTCTTAAAAAAACGCATTTTTTGTTCAATGGTCATCGGATCAATCAGTGCTTGGTTGCCATCACGCAGATCCACGCTTGCCCATATTGGTGATTTCTCAATCGTTTTGCTTGGCCAAGTACGATCTGGCAACGAGGGCGCAAATGCAAACGGACGGTATTTACGGAAGTCAAAATCCGTATTTTTTGGTGTGATCTTTGTAGTCGTAGCAGCGACAGTGCGTTTGGCTTGGTCAGACATAATCAATCCTTAGATAATATGGGCATTTATGTTTTTAGCTGGACGGCTGGTGATTAGGCCAATCTTTATCATACGAGATAACTGGTGGTTATGCCATAATAATATCAAAGTTTAGCAGATAGAAATCTGCTTTCTTTCACTCTATTTGTCATTATTTTAGTGAAAAACTCCAAATTAAGCATTATAATCGAGTTAATTCACTATTAAGTCCATAAACATGCCAAACAATCCTATTGAAAGTACCGCGCCAGCCGACATCGATGAAATCGATAGACAGCTATTACGCTTGTTACAGACGCAGGCACGGATGAGTATTACTGAACTTTCTGAGCGCGTCAATCTCTCCGCCACGCCTTGTGCGCGCCGTATCAAACGCTTAGAAGATGCCAATATTATCACTGGTTACCATACCAAAACGGATGCACAAAAACTTGGCTATCCGCTAGCCGTGTTTATTGCTATTAGTATGGATCGTCATACAGCAGAACGTTTCGAGCAGTTTGAGCGCAAAATTCAGAGCTTTGAGGAAGTCATTAGCTGTAGTATTGTCACAGGACGTTCAGAAGACTATCTTATCAAAGTAAGAGTACGTGATATGGCGCATTACGAGGAATTTTTATTGCACCGCCTCAATCGTATCAAAGGCGTGGCTCAAGTGCATACCAGTTTTGAATTACGAGAAGTATTTAGCCGTAGCGTGGTCTAAAAACGCTAAGCAGTCATTGGTGACTGCCAGCGGAACAATACCAGCAATATCAACCCCACCATCAATCCGATAGCAGCGACAAGCAACCCTGCATTGAAATTGCCATCCTGCCCTGCCAGCGCTACCGTAACCAAAGGCCCCAAAAACTGCCCTAACGCATAAGCCAACGTTGCCAAAGCAATTAGCAAATTAGAATAGGCAGGATTGATATTTTTAAACAACGTCAGCGTCATCGATACCATACCGACGAAGGTCAACCCTAAAATCGCAGCATTGCCATATAATCCCATTGCGCCATCAAACCATATAGGCAAACACATACCAAATGCTTGCAATACTGTCAGACCCATTAAGGTTTTTATCTCACCGATACGTTTGGCAAGCGCGCCCCATAATGGGTTTGACAACATCGCAAAAATACCAACGACTAACCAAATCATCAATCCAGCATAGGTCTGTGTTGTTAGATGCTGCGCTGCCATGACAGGCAAAAAAGTTGCTGAACTGATATAGCCAAACCCTGCCAGTACGTAGCTGACAGAAAGTAGAGCAAGTGCTTTATGATGACCAGCAACTGCCTCATACAAAGAGCGCTTAAAGTTCAAATAGGTTTGTTGCACTGACACGTGCTGTTTCGCATCCGTCTGCTGCGAGTCAGAATCTTGTGGTGGTCTTGGTTTTATGGCGTAGAGTAGCCATACGAGCGGTAAACTGGTAAAGCCTGCTACTAGCCAAATTACATCAAAATGATAGCCTAACTTTAGCAACCACCACGTCACGATGGCAGAGGCACTAATGCCGACACCAATACCTGCATAGTGTACGGCCGACAGTACAGAACGACGCGCTGGGCTAAGGTTTTGAATCACAAATGATGAGCTCAATATCATCGCTACCCCACTTGCAATGCCTGCGATCAATCGAATGACATACCATAGCATGAGCGACATATCAGGTACGACAAGTAGCATCGTTGTCACGATACTTATAATTGCCCACAGCGTCATCGCTTGCCACGTCGAGCGCTGAGGCACAAACATAGCGATAAGAGCGCCGATAAAATAACCGATATAATTGATTGATGCCAGCCAGCCTGCAATCGTCGTCGATAGCGACAATTGCACCATAATATCAGGCAAGGTGGCGGTAAAGAGAAAGCGTCCGTAGCCCATGACGACTGCCATGCAGTACATACCGATACAAGCAATGGCCGCTTCGCTGGCAATCATAGGAACCATACGGCGTTTAAAAGCAGTCATCATGACAGAGCCATTTTGCGGCAAGTAGCACACAATCCTTTGTGTTAGAGTATTCTAAAAAGCATTCAAAAATAGCGACGAGCTAGGGCGTGTTAACAAGGAAACATACCATCAAAAACTACGACACATTTAACGGTGCGGACTCAGCCACCTCTTGTCCCAGCATTTGCACGCGCTGATCGCTAAACATATCCATATCAGGGGCTAGCGTGCGCATAAAGCGGTCAAAATACAGCATTTGCTTGGTCAATAAGGCAAAATCACGGGGAAAGTGAATGCCATGACGCTTACCGACTTCGACAATTTCAAGCATCATTTGATTGAGCTCATCGGCTTGCTCTTTACTGTTAAAGGGCACACCGCTGGTAAAGGCTTTGTCTTCGGCCATGATAGTTTTCATCATACGCTGCAAATCACGACCCAAAGCCGCCACATCGACTTGATTACCGCCATGCGTCATTTCCATATCAATCATATGGCGCGCCATCGCTTGATAATCACTGTCTTGCATGGCTTGCATCATGCCCATGCACGCACGCCAGCTCTCGGCTTTTAATTTACCGACAATACCAAAATCCAAGAATCCAATACGACCATCGGTCAATAGCATCAAATTGCCCGCATGCAAATCCGCATGGAAACTATTACATAGCATAAGACTGGCAAACCATGTATTTAAGGTATCTGCCATGACTTGAGCAGGATCGGCACAGTATTGACGCATGAGCGACTCATCGACCATAGAAACGCCATATAAGCGGCTCATCGTCAGCACACGCTTGGTAGTCAGCTTTTCATAGACAGTTGGTGCAACGACACGAGTATTACCTGATACCGCTAAGAACTGTTGAAAATCGCGAATGTTCTGTGCTTCGGCGATAAAGTCCGTCTCGGCAAGCATACGCAGGCGAATCTCATCAATAATCGGCGCAATACTGGCAAACTTCATCGACGGCATCAGGATTTCAAGCAACTTCGTCACGCCATGCAATACGCCCAAATCCGTCTGCATAATGGTCTCAACGTTAGGCTTTTGAACCTTTAACACCACTTCATCGCCATTATGCAAGCGTGCAGCATGCACTTGGGCAATAGACGCTGAAGCCAATGGCTCTGAGTCGATATGCGCAAACTTGTCATCCAGCGTCATGCCATCAGCCGCCAACTCTTCTTTTAGCACCTGCTCGATATAAGCATAAGACAATGGTGTGGTTTGATCTAAGCAGCTCTGAAAAGCCTTCACATAATCGCGTGGAAACAGCGACGGTGTACTGGCAATAAACTGACCTATTTTGATATAAGTCGTACCTAACTGCTCAAAGGTTTCTTTGAGTAGCATCGCGTCAGGTTTCTCACCTTTTGCCACTCTTAGCGCAGACAGGCCTGCCACACTCGCTGTTTGGCGAACACGATTGACGACATTAAAGGTATGCTTTAATAAATGCGGACGATGAATTTTCATAAAAAACAACTATGGTCATAAGAAGGATGTTTGAAAATAGAAAATGACACTTAGACTAAAAATGATACTTCGACTATAAGCTAAAGATACGCCAAATGCACACGGTTCAAGTAGGATTGCTACAAACAGGACATTGCGGGTCTTTTCGATACCCCATCAGCCGTTGCTGCATCTGACTACCATCCCATATGAGCAGTTTATTTGTCAGTGGATTTTTGGTTAATCCCAAATATTGCAAAGCAGCATTGGCTTGCAAGTTACCCATGACAGCAGTGGTACTCGCCAGCACACCCGAATTGGCACACGTACGTTCGTCAGCGGCTTCATCGAGCACCACCGAGCCAAACACGCAGTGATAGCAGCCAGTGTCCAGATGTGGTTCAAACAATGCCAGCTGACCTTGCATCGCAATCGCCGAGGCAGATAACAGCGGAATCTGGTAGCGCACACTGATACGATTGATACTATCACGAGTGGCAAAATTATCAGTACAGTCTAGGAGTAAATCAGGCTTGCCTGTCGCCATGTCGAGCAATTCGTAAGCATTGTTTTCATCTAACCGTGCCTCTGTGCCGCGAGCATCTATCAAGGGATTGATGCGCTCTAACATGGCTGCTGCAGTCAGTGCTTTGGGCTGACCAATATCGTCTGGTAAAAACAGCGTTTGCCGTTGTAAGTTACTGGCCTCAATTTCATCATCATCAATCAGATGAACATAGCCAACCCCAGCACGTACCAATGTTTCAGCAGCAGGACAACCCAGACCGCCTGCCCCTATCATGACCACACGAGACGACTTCAAGCGTATCTGAGCATCAATATCCCAGCCGTCTAATAATACTTGCCGTGCATAACGGAGCAGCTCATCATCCGATAGCTGTACCATCTCTTTTACCATATTCATTCACAACCTATGATTAAAAATCTAATTACTATAGAACTTATGACAACTGAAATCTTATACCACTAAATGCGACCTAGCGTCACACGATCATTACCACCATAATCTTTTACGGTATGCACTAACTCAAAGCCATTATCCAAAAATAACTTGCGCACAGCATCACCTTGATCATAGCCATGTTCGATTGCCAATAGCCCACCTGTGCATAGGTATGTCGTTGCCTGCTGGACGATATGCTCGATATCAGCCAAACCCTGATTGGGTGCACTGAGCGCACTAATCGGTTCAGCTTTTAGATGGGCTAAATGCTCGTCTTCCTCGTCGATATATGGTGGGTTGGACACGATTACATCAAACTGCTGCTCATCGCCAGTGGGTAGCGCTTGATACCAACTGCTTTGGATAAACTCAATATTGGCAACGTTATTGCTCACGGCATTGTGCTGAGCAACTTTAAGCGCCTCTGACGATAAATCAACCGCCACGACTTGCCAATTAGCTTGCTTAAGTTCATGGGCAAGACTGATAGCGATACAACCTGACCCTGTCCCCAAGTCTAGCAAGCGCTTATTACTAAGTTGCGCTGGCTGAGCGTTTATCCAGTTTAACACCTGCTCGACCAATACTTCGGTATCAGGTCTAGGAATCAAGGTATGCTCATTGACAGTAAAGGGCAGCGACCAAAACTCTTGCTGACCAGTCAAATACGCAAGCGGTATTCCTGCCTGCATCTTGGTCACACCTGTATTGAATTGCTCAAGCTCGCTATCTGTTAGCTGATAACCTTCATCCGTCATCAACGCTATCGCAGGCTTATCAATGACATGCAACAACCAGTCAGTTAGCCAAAACGAGGGGGTTTGATGACTTGACTCACCATTCGTCAGTTGCCCAATTTGTTGCTTGATTTGACGAATGGTCGATACAGTCATAGATAACTCTCAAAAAACGGTAAATGAATAAAGATATAAATGCTGCTTAGCCTACTCTGATGCGCGCGGTGGTTCTTTGGTGTCGGTCAGGTTAGAATTGGTCTTGCTTAGCTTGTCACCTATACCATTACCGCCGTTTCCATCATTATTGTCATCGCCATAAATGTCATCGTTGTCACCAATGACGATATACTTATCGACAAAGTAAATCAGTGCCAAAATTGGAATACCAATGGCAAAGGTAAAGATAAAGAAAAATGGATAACCCATATTGTCAACGATAGCACCAGAATAACCACCCATCACTTTGGGTATCAGCGTCATCAGTGAGGAAAAAATCGCATACTGTACGGCGGTAAAGCGAATGGAAGTCAGTGCTGATAAAAAGGCAATAAATACAGCGCTTGCCAGTCCAGCAGCCAAGTTATCAAATATCACTGCCATATACATAATCGGCAGGCTGCCTGGGTTGTACGTCAATACCACAAACAATAGGTTGGTCGCACACGCTAAAATCGCGCCAATCATCATGGCATGCATAATACGGAAGCGCTGAGCCAAAATCCCGCCCAAGAAGCCGCCCGCAATTGCCATAATCACACCGACAAGCTTCACGGCATTGGCGATATCTGTTTTGCTAAAGCCCATGTCTTGATAAAAAACGTTTGATATCACGCCTGCGACGATATCTGAGATACGGTACAGACCAATTAATGCCAATAGTAGCAGTGCTTTTTTGCCATAACGTCGGAAAAAGTCTAAAACAGGTTCAATCCATGTTGCTACGGCCACTTCTTTTTTGACCAGTCCTACTTGTACCAGTGCATAACCTGCTGCCATCGCTGCGCCTAAACTCACTAGCAAGTGCAAAGTTTCTACAAAGAAGCTAGAAAACGCGCCTTCAAATTCTGGCAGGACTTGTCCCATTAATATATAAGCTGCGATAAAGGCAATCACTGAAAACACAAACAATGCTACCAGTCTGACATAATCTTCGCGAGTTTCAGCGACCAACGGGGCTTTGTTAATAATTTTTGGTTGATTGATAATGAAGTACAGCAGTAACAACGGTGCGCACGCGACCAATGCTAAAAAGTAAAATTTAATAGCCGACATCGCTATTAATGGTATCAAGGCCAATGTGCTATCAAATACTGTGTTAATCAAAGCATTGATCAGGTAGATAACACCAAAAAGAAGACCTGGTATGAGCAGTAAAGCAGAATAAATAAGGAATATTTTTAAATTACCCTTTTGCTTTTTACTTTGTAAAGTTTCAGCGGTTGGCTCGTAACTGGCAAACGTCGTTAATACCCCTAATGTCATGACCCCTGCCATGATGTAGTAAGTATTACGCCATGCCTCATAACTATAAAACGTCTCATTTGAGCCGAAATAATCAGCCAAATATAACGCGCCTGCCCCCGCGACAATCATACCGATACGATAGCCTGACACATAGATAGAGGACAAAATAGACTGCATAGATGGCGGTGCCAGCTCAATACGATAAGCATCAATCACGATATCTTGCGTCGCAGAAGAGAACCCAAGCAGCACGGCCGCGCCTGCCATATAGACCAAGACATCTTCGCTAACAGGGTTTACTTTTGCCATCAAAAAGATAGCCAATATGATAAGCAGCTGCGATACCACCATCCAACTGCGGCGACGTCCCAACCACTTGGTCAAAAACGGCACAGGGAGTGCATCAATCAATGGCGCCCAAATAAACTTGAACGAATACCCCAATGCTGCCCAGCTGAACATGGTGACGACGCCGCGATCAATGCCTGCTTCTCTGAGCCATAGCGATAGGCTTGAGAAAATAAGCAGGATAGGAATACCCGCTGAAAAGCCCAAAAACAACATAATAATGACACGAGGATCGAGATAGGCTTTTGTAGCTTCGCCCCATGACTTTTTGGCAATTGGTTGATTGGGCGGCACAGATTTGACAGCAGACATAATAACTCACCAACAATTCAGACAAATAACACAACCGCGCACAATTTTTATCAATCTTTAAAATCAATTATCCATCATAAGAATCGATAAAAATTGCTCTACGTTGCACCAATATGATCATTACAACAAAATCCAGTTATGGTACTTGAGAACCTCTACCTTGACTAGATATTTTTGCATTAACTTATTGACTGCCACCTTTACACGATAGCTTATATTTCACGGCAGTAACGCAGATTATAACAGTCTTTCACGAAGGTTAAATTACCCCTTAGTTTCCTTACTCGGGCGTGTCTTCACTTCACTCGATAGTCATCTAAATGAATAGAAACAACCATTCTATATTCATAATTTTCATAAATTGATGCCTATTTATTATATACAAGAATAACAGCTTTGTTTTACACTACAGACTTGCTGCATGTTGCGGGCTTTGATTTTTTTACACAGCGGCTGTGTTTATATTTAATAGGATTAAGTTATGGCAATCGACGTAGTGGTTAACCAACGGCATTTGCAGATTCAGCTCAAACAGCTAGAAACAGTATGGCATACGGTAATTAATGGCTATAACCTAAGTCAAGCAGCGACCGTGCTACACACCAGTCAATCAAGCCTGTCCAAGCATATTGCTGCGCTAGAAAATCAGCTAAAGACGGAAGTGTTTATTCGTCAGGGCAAACGTCTGACAGGTCTCACGACTATGGGCACCGCACTCATGCCTCACATTGAGTCTATCTTCGCTGAAATTCGTACCATTGAAAACCTCAGTTTAGACTTTAATAATCCAAATATCGGTACGCTAACAATTGCCACCACCCACACTCAAGCGCGCTATGTATTGCCGCAAGTGGTTAAAGAGTTCAAAGAACGGTTTCCTAAAGTGAACCTCATCTTACAACAAGCAGATCCAGAGACCATCGCTCAGATGGTCATCCGTGGACAAGCCGACATTGGTATCGCCACTGAGTCTTTACTACATAATAATTATCTTAGATGCTACCGTTATTATGATTGGATGCATCGCGTCATCGTACCGAGCGATCATGAACTTGCTAGCCAAGAGTCTATTGATTTGCCGACGCTTGCCAGTTATCCGATTGTCACCTATCACGGCGGTTTTACAGGACGCGGCGCAATTGACAAAACGTTTGAAGAAGCAGGGTTAGAGCCAGATATCGTGCTAGCAGCGCTCGATGCTGATGTGATTAGCACCTATGTCGGTCTAGGCCTAGGTATCGGTATTATCGCAGAAATGGCATTTGAGCCAAGCCATTATCAAAACCTGACTGCCATTCCAGTCGATCATTTTGGTCGCTTTACCAGTTGGATGGCGGTACGTGATGATGCAGAAATCCGTCAATACGGTCGCGCTTTCATGGAGCTGTGTCAAAAGCAATTTGCAAATTAATGAGCGTTTGTTAAATAAAGTATCTCAGACTTGCTCACCCTTACTAGACTAGGTTGTGGATGATAAAATAGATTCTAGAACGTTATTCAGCGTTTTATTTATTTATTTATTATTCATACTTGTATTGATGGCTATCAATACAAGTCAACTTGCTCTTCTGTAAACAGGTGATACCGCTCATGGTAAAATTCGTAGCGATCATTATGGCAATTTTTGCCGCCCCTCTACTTGTCGGCGGCGCTTATCTGTTGTCCTTAGGCGGTAGTCCTTACTACCTCATTGCTGGCGTTATCATACTAACGACAGCATTTTTATTGTTCAAAAAACACTGGAGTGCTTACGGGTTATACGCGCTATTTATCGTAGCAACCATAGCTTGGGCACTTTGGGAGTCTGGCTTTTATTGGTGGGCACTAGCCCCTCGAGTTGGCTTCCCACTCATCTTTGGCTTGCTCATGCTATTGCCGTGGGTATCTAATAAGATGCGTGCGCCTAAAACTCAAGTAGCCGCAAACGCTGCTAATAGCACATCAACCACAAACACTGCTAAGAAAAGCCCTCTGTACTATTGGGGGCTACTCGTAAGCGTGGGCGTAGGTGCACTGCTCTCTTTTGGTAGTCTAGCCAATAATGCCACTGACAAACTCGGTGAGCTTGATTTGACTGCTGCAAATGATGACGAGCAAAATGTCCGCTCGGATGCAACTTCGGCCAACCTTGGTGACCCACTATCAAACGGTCAGCAAACGCCAGATGGTGAGTGGAGCGCGTATGGCCGCACTGATTATGGGCAGCGCTACTCGCCTTTGACCCAAATCAATACTGATAATGTCAAAGATTTAGAATTGGCTTGGCAGATCCAAACAGGTGATCTTAAAGGTCCTGACGATGTCGGCGAGACCACTTATCAAGCAACGCCGTTAAAAATCGGCAACGGCCTATACCTATGTACCCCTCATAACTGGGTAATGGCACTAGATGCTGACTCTGGTGAGACACTGTGGAAGTTTGATCCTAAAGTAGAAAAAAACTTACAACGTCAACATCAAACGTGCCGAGGTGTGTCTTATTATACTGGTCAAGCAACCAATCCTGACACTATTTCTACCACTGCTAATAATCTAGAAGAGAATAGCAATAGTACGGCTAGTCCTGTGCAAGTACAAAAAATTGCGGGCAATACCTTTGAAAACGCATCTAAGCAATGTGATGCCAAGATATTTATTCCGACTTCTGATGCAAAACTGTATGCACTTGATCCAAATACTGGGCAACGCTGTCAAGATTTTGGTGATGATGGTGCATTAGATTTGATGCATAACATGCCATTTAATCAAGCAGGATACTACTATTCGACGTCGCCACCAGTAGTCGCGGGTGATACTATCATCGTAGCGGGTGCTGTTAATGATAACTATGATGTCAACTCACCTTCTGGTGTAATCCGTGCTTATGATGTCAATAGCGGTGAGCTTCTTTGGAACTGGGACTCAGGCGATCCTGAAAATACAGCGCCTTTCGATGTCAATGATCCAACCCAAACTTATAAGACCAGCTCGCCAAATTCATGGTCAGTCGCCACTGCCGATGAAGCGCTTGGATTGGCATACTTCCCAATGGGCAATCGCACGCCTGATCAGCTAGGCAGTTATCGAAATGCCGCTGAAGAAAAATATGCAACATCTGTGGTTGCGTTAGATATCAAGACGGGTGAAGCACGCTGGGTTCAGCAGTTTGTCCATCATGATCTTTGGGATATGGACACGCCTGCTCAGCCAACATTACTTGACTTAGATACCGCTGATGGTGTCCAGCCTGCGTTGGTTGTACCGACCAAACAAGGCGATGTATATGTCTTGAATCGCGCAACGGGTGAGCCGATTGTGCCGATTAAAGAACGTGAAGCGCCGCAAGGATACCTGGTAGCAGGAGAGCATGCGGCACCGACTCAGCCTTACTCTGGCTTGAGCTTTGAGCCTGAACCACTGACTGAAAAAGACATGTGGGGTGCCAGTCTCGTTGATCAAATGATGTGCCGTATTGAGTTCAACCAGCTCAATTATGATGGTCGCTATACCCCACCATCAACCAATGGTAGTTTGATCTATCCTGGTAATTTTGGAACCTTTAACTGGGGTGGCATCGCGGTCGATCCTGAGAATGGCGTGATGTTTGGTATGCCAACCTATTTGGCATTTACGTCAAAACTCATTCCTAGAGAGGCATTGGGCGATGCAGAAACCAATAAAGGAGAGCAAGGGGTCAATGGGAACGAAGGCGCAGATTATGCAGTCGAGCTTGGGCCTTTCTTATCACCGCTAGGTGTTCCTTGTCAGCAGCCACCATGGGGCACGATTGCTGGTGCTGATCTAGCCACTGGTGATATCGCTTATCAGCGTAGAAATGGTACGGTACAAGATCTGTCTCCTATTCCGATAAAATTGAAATTGGGCGTCCCTGGTATCGGTGGTCCTATCATCACTAAAGGTGGCGTCGCGTTTTTATCAGCGGCGACGGAAAACAACTTCCGAGCTTATGATCTGAAAAATGGCGACGTGCTATGGAATGTTCGTATTCCAGCAGGTGGTCAAGCCACGCCAATGACTTATTTGAACTCTAAAGGTGAGCAAATGGTGCTATTGGTTGCTGGTGGACATGGTTCAGTTGGGACAACCATTGGTGATTATGTCTTAGCTTACAAGCTTGGTGATCAATCTAAATAGCATTAAATTAGTTTGATTAGTTTTCACTTTAGCAATAACCAATCAAAAAAGCAGGTAACTTAGGTTGCCTGCTTTTTTTAATACCCTAAGATGATGCTAAGACGCGCTCTTATAACCTTACTTATGACTTATTTTGACAAATGAAAAGCTTTATAAACACACCTTAATAATTGTTAAGTGTGCTTAAAAACAGAGTTAGCTGACTTTGTTATGATTCATTAACACTAACTAGAGAGGTACTTGAAACTGTCACTGGCTATAAGCATATCAGTAGCAAATAATTTACACACTACTGGAACATTTATGAGTAACAAAATCCCTTTATCTTTTTTAGACCTTGCCCCCGTCCCTCAAGGCAAAACCATCGCTGAAGGCATCGCCCAGACCGTTGACACTGCACAGCAAGCAGAAAAATTCGGTCTAAACCGTTACTGGATGGCCGAGCATCACAACATGCCCGGTATTGCCAGCGCGGCAACCTCAGTACTACTGTCGCATATCGGCAGCCAAACTAAGCGTATCCGTATCGGTGCTGGCGGCGTCATGCTACCGAACCATGCGCCACTCGTCATCGCTGAGCAATTTGGCACTTTGCAAGCATTGTATGGCGATCGTGTAGACTTAGGTCTGGGCCGTGCACCCGGTACTGATGGTGCGACTTTTCAGGCATTACGCCGACAAATGAAAGATGCGGAGCGCTTCCCGCAAGACGTACAAGAACTGATGTACTTCTTAGGCAATGATACAGACGGCAGTGCTGTGCAAGCGTTCCCTGGCGCAAAATCAAATATTCCTATTTGGATATTAGGATCGTCTCTCTTTGGAGCAACTCTGGCTGCACACTTTGGGCTGCCTTATGTATTTGCTTCTCACTTTGCCCCGCAAATGCTTGGGCAAGCAATTGAGGCTTACCGTGAACAGTTCAAACCGTCTGTCTATCTAGATAAGCCTTATGTCATGCTAGCCGCGAACTTGTTACTGGCTGATGACGATGCGACCGCACAATATCACTTTACCTCAGCGCAGCAGAGTTTTGTACGCTTGCGCCGTGGGGAAACAGGCCAAATGCCAAAGCCTACTCACGATATGGATAGTATTTGGAGCCAAGCAGAAAAAATGATGGTAGACAATGCATTGTCAGTATCATTCATTGGTTCTGTCGACACCGTCAAACCAAAACTGGCTGCATTTTTGACCACCTATCAGCCAGATGAGCTGATTGTGACTGCCAATATCTACGAGCAAGCAGCACGCCTGCGCTCACTAGAACTTACACCTGAGCTAAATTTGTTTACTTTATATTGATATAGGGCAGTTGCATAATTATTGATAAATCTTAACTGGATTTTTGACATGGAAGCAACGCCCATTATCGGTGCATCACTCATGATTGGCTCGTCAATATTTATGTATATTGTCGCCTTTCTTGCAGTCATGGCTATCGGTGGTTATTTGACCTATCGTACCAGTCCAAAGCGTAAGCAGCGCCGTGCAGACAAGCGAAATAACGAACGCTAAATCCATACCAAAAGCCCCCTTTTCAAATAAGAAAAGAGGGCTTTTTAATGCTGTACAGATCAGATAAAGCAAACATATTTACCTATTTGAAAACAATAACCAACCTGAATAAATCTGTATTACATCATACCCAATCCGCGTAAAGTTGCCGCACCAATTGCCATGCCAAACATACCGACGACGGTGGTAAACGCTAGAATATTGGCCGCGAGTATGTCATTGCCCCCCATCGCTTTTGCCATCACGTAACTGGCCGCGGCGGTTGGGGATGCCACCATCAAAAACAGCACGCCCATGTGTACGCTAGATAGACCAAATGCCAAGCCAATGGCGATAGCAACGATTGGCGCAATAACGATACGTCCTATACTGGCTTGCATAGACAACCCTGACGGATGCAACATGGACTTCATATCGATGCTCGCACCTGCGCAAATCAGTGCTAATGGCAAGGCTACTGCTGCCAATAAGTCGCCGGTCGTATGAATGACACCAGTGATAGGCGGCAATGGCAGCGCTTTATAAACAAAAGCACTGACCAATGCTAGAATCAGTGGATTGGTCAATAGTTTTTTGAAAATTATAATGCTGCGACTGGACCACGTATCATCCACACTTTTAGACACACGGCTGAGGGTAATCACGGCTAAGATGTTAAATAATATCGTGACGACTCCCATGTAGACGGCCCCAATACTCAAACCTCGCTCTCCATAGGCGTTGGCAACCGTGGCCAACCCTATAATCGCCATATTACTACGGAACACACCTTGCACAAATACGCCTTGATCCTCAGGACGTTCAACAAAGCGTTTGGCGTAGATCTCTGCCCCAATAAACAATATAAACGTCACTAAGATACCAACAAGGATCAGCGTGATTTGCTTGGCATAATCGACATCACTATCGACCACACTAAAAAATAACAAGCATGGTAGGCAATAGTTAAAGACAAAACTTGATGACTGATCGATAAATGTCTGGCTTGCTTCACCACGCCGTTGCATAAAAAAACCCAACCACATTAAGGCAAGGTTGGGTAGGACAATAGTAATCGCAAAGACAATAGCATCAATCATAAATAGGCTCAATTCGATGACTTGCCCATCATGCGATGAGCATCAACGAGATAAGTTAATAGATAGTAGTGGGGTTTTTTGACCTAGTATAGAGACAAAGTAGACAATAAGACAAGGTCACCTGCTCCTTTCTTTCAATGAAGACTGTATTTTTGACAAACAAAAGCCCGTAATGATATCTCGTTACGGGCTTTTTATACTATAAGTACTTTGTTATAAAGACTTTACTGTATTGCTATTACGAGTTCAAAGCAGCTTTTACTTTTTTGTGCTTTTTAATCGTCATCGCTAATAGCTGTATCGCAGCAGGTGTGACACCGCTCACACGACCCGCTTGCGCTAGCGTGGCAGGACGAATATGTGTGAGTTTCTGTACTATCTCATTTGAGAGACCAGAGACGATACTATAATCAAAATCTAGCGGTAGTGCGGTATTCTCGAGACGTTTCATCTGATCGATGTCTTCTTGCTGGCGATCGATATAGCCTGCATATTTGACAGAAATCTCTATCTGCTCGCCTACTTGTGTATCGACCTGCGAATCAGTAATAGCAGCAATATCAGCAAAATGTATCTGCGGACGTTTGAGCAAATCAAAGGCTGTCGCTTCTTTGCTAAGCACCTCTCCTGTTTGCTCTGTGACTTTTTTGCCTAGCGCATTAGCAGGGGTTGCCCACATGTCTTTTAGGCGTGAAGTCTCTGTCGTAATCGCTTCCATTTTTTCTTGATAAGCCTGCCAGCGCACATCATCAACCAAGCCAAGCTTACGACCTGTTTCAGTCAAGCGTTGATCCGCATTGTCTTCACGTAAGAGCAAGCGATATTCTGCGCGGCTCGTAAACATACGATACGGCTCAGTCGTACCATGGGTAATCAAATCATCAACCAACACGCCAAGATACGCTTCATCACGGCGCGGTGTCCACACGTCAAACTCGCTGTTATTAGTAGTGACCAATGCGGCGTTTGTACCTGCCAATAAACCCTGTACGCCCGCTTCTTCATAGCCCGTCGTACCATTGATCTGACCTGCGAAGTACAAGCGATCGATAGACTTGGTTTCTAGCGTTGGCTTTAGGTTTTGTGGATCAAAGTAATCATACTCAATCGCATAACCTGGACGGGTAATATGGGCGTTTTCTAACCCTTTCATACTATGAATAAAATCTAACTGCACATCAAATGGCAAACTGGTTGAGATACCGTTTGGATATAGCTCATGCGTGGTCAGACCTTCTGGCTCGATAAATATCTGATGGCTATCTTTATCCGCAAAGCGGTGAATCTTGTCTTCGATAGATGGGCAATAACGTGGACCCACGCCTTCGATTTTGCCAGAGAACATCGGCGAACGATCTAAATTCTCACGGATGATGTCATGGGTACGCGCATTGGTATGCGTGATATAGCAATTGACCTGCTCTGGATGCATAGAGACGTCACCCATATAGCTCATGACTGGCAACGGTGTGTCACCCGGCTGTACGGTCATCACACTAAAGTCAACGCTACGAGCATCGATACGCGCTGGTGTACCTGTCTTTAGACGACCGACTGGCAGCTTAAGCTCACGCAAACGATCTGCCAACTTGATAGACGGCTGATCCCCTGCACGTCCACCTTTGGAATTCTCTAGGCCGATATGAATCACACCACCCAAGAAAGTCCCTGAAGTCAGTACCACTGTTTCCGTCTTGAAGATAATACCAGTAGAGGTGACCACTGCCGTTGCGCGGCCATTTTCGACCAAGATATCATCAGCGGCTTGCTGAAATAGATCAAGGTTTGGCTGGTTTTCTAGCGTATGGCGGATAGAGGCTTTATAAAGAATACGATCCGCTTGCGCACGTGTGGCACGAACGGCAGCACCTTTACGGCTGTTCAATACGCGGAACTGAATACCAGCTTTGTCTGTCGCCAGTGCCATTGCCCCGCCAAGCGCATCAATCTCACGTACCAAATGCGATTTACCGATACCGCCAATCGCTGGGTTACAGCTCATCTGCCCGAGTGTCTCAATGTTATGCGTCAACAGCAAGGTCTGCGCGCCCATACGTGCGGCCGCCAGAGCAGCTTCTGTGCCAGCATGACCGCCACCGATTACTATCACGTCGTAATGTTTTGGGTATTGCATATATGCCTCACTTGACTCATAACGCTGCCGATAGCCCTATTCTATTATCAAACCGTGTGATGATAAAACAGCATGGCAATCAGCAAATAAACGTCAGTCGAATTTATAAAAAAGACAACGACTCAGATAAGTCGTTGGTAATTGGTTAGATAACCCATCATTATAACAATTTTTTGATGCTTAAAAAACGTCACAGCAAAAACTATTCATATTAGGGTCTACTATAAAAATTATTTCCCAGGGCTTAGCGGTACGATCTGATCGAATTGACCACTAGACAGCATATGATGACTACCATAGCCTTCTGGATTGATCTGTAGATACGCATTCATCTGACCAATCGCATCGCCGTCATCACTGGCTAAGATCTGCTCTTTAATCAATTCAACAGGTGGTAACAGTAAGTTTTTAAGCAATGCCAAGCGCTGTTGGTTATCACCTTTATTGGCCACCAACTCAATCAGCTGGCGCGCGTCAATTGGTAGATCTGGTGTGTTTTGAGCCAGTAACGCCAAATGATAAGCACCTGCCGTATCTTGATCGGCGACAATGCGCTGTTCGATAGCAACATACGTCGCTTCTGTCGCGCCGCCTGCCACACTAAGCTGATGGATACATTTCAGTGCTGAGTTGGACTCACTACTGGCAATTTCGATGATACGTGTCGATTCATTTTTTAAATGCTCGCGGCGTTTCTCTATTGCTGCTTGCTCAGCAGACACCGGTTCGGCCAATTGTTGTTCTGTTGGTTGATTGCTCATAATACTCTCTCACTATTTATGTTTTTATAATATTTGCTGTTGAGCCATATATGGGGTCAAGACTGACAAAAACAATAAAAGCCCGAGCGACCAATTAAGGACTGACTCGAGCTTTTATTGTTAAAACTTACCAGCTTGATATAGTCGATTCAATTTAAAAGTAGTACAAGGCAACCAAGTGTAGATGTATATATGATACTTCAAGCGAGGTTAACGCTGTCATACTTTTATAGTGGAATGGCTATAATAAAAAAGCTTAGATAAGTGTTTGTAGCATTAAGCAGCTGGGCTGTTTGCTTCAACCAATGGCTTTAGCTCACCTGATTGATACATCTGCAAGATGATGTCTGATCCACCCATCAACTCACCGTCGATCCATAACTGTGGGAACGTCGGCCAGTTCGCCACTTTTGGTAAAGTTGCACGAATTTCTGGGTTTTCTAAAATATTTACAAAGGCAAATGGGCGACCGATCTGAGTAAGAACTTCAATCGATTTAGCAGAAAAGCCACATTGTGGAAACTGCGGTGTGCCTTTCATATAAATAATAACTTTATTGTCACGGATTTGATCACGGATCAATTGTTCAACGTCGTTTGCAGCAGTGTTTGGGGTTTGCTCAGTCATAAAAGCTCCTATTGATAAAGCGGTTCATTGAAAACAGTAATTAATATTACAAAATAATTGAGTAAAGAGACGGCTGATACATGGGGCAATCAACACGATATTACAAGTATGATTATATATCGGTTAAACATCAACTCTATGAGGCACTAATAATACCACGGCATTGGCCATGATGCCCTCTTGACGACCTGTAAAGCCTAATTTTTCAGTCGTGGTGGCTTTCACACTGATATTACTAATATCCGTTTGCAAATCACTGGCGATATTATCGCGCATTGCCTGACTGTGCGGCGCCAGCTTTGGACGTTCGCACATCACAGTAATATCAGCATTGCCTAACCGATATCCTGCCTCTTGTACTTTGCCATAGACGTAGCGTAACAAGACTCGCGAATCTAAACCTGCATGTGCCGCATCGGTATCAGGAAAATGCTGACCGATATCACCAAGCGCCAGTGCGCCAAGCAGTGCATCAGCAAGCGCATGTAGTACCACATCACCGTCAGAGTGTGCAAGCAAACTGTGAGTATGCTCAATGGGCACGCCTGCTAATATGACATATTGCTGCTGCTGACCATTATTATGGAAAGCATGAACATCGATACCTTGTCCAATTTTTATCATTAGTATTCCAAATAAAATAAAGGCGATTAAAATAATTTAAAACTACTATCTGAATTTTCAAAGCAGTTTTGCGAGCAGTAAGATGCCATAGGTCGCCACCAGTTTCAATTAACTGGTATAATATGACGCTTATTTTATCATAATACCAAATCTGAAAGATGAGATGACAGTGTCAATGTGGTCAACTTACTAAATCTATTAACTTTAGTAAGCAGCACCAGCTTATATGGTCATGTTAAATTTTGAATTAAGGTATAAATAGTTGAGCCGTCTTATGTCAGCCATCCCAAATACATCAAGCATATCCGTTTCTGATTCTTTCAGCGCCCAGCGTACTTTGACGCTTGCCGATATTGATAATCCTAGCACCAAGCATGTGATTGTCGGTATGTCAGGTGGTGTTGATTCTTCTGTGTCTGCCGTCCTACTCCAACAAGCAGGGTTTAAGGTAGAAGGCCTGTTTATGAAGAACTGGGAAGAAGATGACGGTACGGAATACTGTACGGCGATGGATGATTTGGCAGACGCGCAAGCCGTGTGTGACAAAATCGGCATGAAGCTGCACACGGCCAATTTTGCGATGGAATACTGGGATCGTGTTTTTGAGCACTTTTTAGCGGAATATAAAGCAGGACGCACCCCAAACCCTGATATTTTATGCAACAAAGAAATCAAGTTCAAAGCATTCTTAGACTATGCCTTGACCCTTGGTGCTGACTACATCGCTACTGGTCACTATACGCGGCGCAGTGTGAATTATACCAATGCCGATGGGGATGAAGTTGCTCAGCTTTTACGTGGTCTGGATAATAATAAAGATCAGAGCTATTTCTTACATGCCGTTGGTGGCGATAAAATTGCCAAGACATTATTCCCAGTCGGTGAGCTTGAAAAACCCGTGGTACGCCAGATTGCAGAAGAGCATGATTTAGCAACCGCTAAAAAGAAAGATTCTACTGGTATCTGCTTCATTGGTGAGCGCCGTTTCAAGGACTTTTTACAACAATACCTGCCTGCCCAAAAAGGCGATATCGTGACCGACGATGGGCATACTATCGGCACTCATGATGGCTTGATGTATTACACCTTAGGTCAACGTGGCGGTATTGGTATTGGCGGTGTCAAAGATCGTCCTGAAGAGCCTTGGTTTGTATTGGCAAAAGACCTAGACAAAAACCGCTTAATCGTCGGTCAAGGTCACGAACATCCAATGATGCTCAGTAATGAGCTGACGGCTTATAAAATGGATTGGGTCGACGGCCTGCCACCTGCGGAAGTGTTTACCACAGAGGGCCTACTCTGTATGGCAAAAGCACGCTATCGCCAGCCAGATCAAGCGTGTCGTGTATTTGCAACAAGTGCTGACGGAAACGATGTTCGCGTGGTGTTTGATGAGCCGCAGCGCGCCGTCACTCCGGGTCAATCAGCCGTTTTTTATATCAATGAAGTGTGTTTAGGCGGCGGCGTGATTGCCACGATTGATGCACCTTGTGGCTTCTAAATATAATACAATTTAGTTTTGGGCGGTCGCTGTTACCGCCCCGCTATTGCTTGTACTTAAATTACTATTTTCGACGTTATATATCTGATACGTCAATTGTGCGATTGGCTGTAGCTCTGAGGTAAATTGATAAAAGCGAATGTCATAGCTGCCTTTAAGCCAACCTTCATCAGGCTTAAAGCTGACCCAATTTTGATTGCTATTGGCAACGATGTCTTTTTTCTCAAACAATAACACCTGCCCCGTCTGATTATTGACCCACTTTACAAATACAAAAGGGCTTGCTGGTACTTTGCCTGCGGTATCAAGATGAGCAAACAACGTGGCATTTTGGTCTATTGTGGAAGTATCCATTGATAGTGATGGCATCATAGGCGTGAGTGACAATTTAACCTCACCAACGAGTGGCTGATTGTCATTCTCTTTGTATAATTCCTCAATGGCACGCTGCGCAAATTGGCGCTTATCAGCAAGCGCCTCACCTGCGCCTTGAGTCATAAACCTGTCAATATACTGCTCTAACATATAACTCGGCATCTTATTGACAATATCCATCGCTTGCTCTTGTGAGTAATCATGCATAGAGCTTATGGGCTTCGCTCCTGCCACTGGCATGTTGTTACCATTCTGATGTTCAAGCGCTTGCAACTCTGCGGGTAAACTAGTGTCTTTTTGATCCAGACTAGGCGCAGTATTATTCTGTAGCGACGGACTGACCTGCTGTCTGCCTTGCATAACTTGATCCATTTGCTGCTTGGTCATAAGCAAATAAGTGCCTAGACTACCAAGAACGAAAGCAATAAGGACGGATGGTAGGTATAGGGCTTTATCTTTCATATAGGATTGTTTACTAAGTATCTGATACATAAAAAGTACTGACCAATAATATAACCAGTACTTTTTCAACTTTTAATCAATGTCAATTAGCTTATAACTGTACTACTAAGGACACTGTAGTACATAGCCATTGATAGTTGACCCTGATGTGTACTTACTAGTAGTAGTATTGAGCCTGCCGAACTTACCATCTAGTATCATTTTACTACCAGTACATGTAATCACCATATCCGCCTCAGCACTTGCATTTTCAAACAAACAACTATCGTTAGAAATACCAGTCACTGTTTTTCCTGTAATATTACAAGCTTTGGTAGGTGTTGGCTTTACTGTACCTGTATATGAGCCACCACTGCTATCACTGTCACCACCGCAAGCACTAAGCGCCAATGCTGAGCCTAACACTAAAACGCTAACGAATTTATTCATACTTTAATTTCCATTTAGTAAACTATTGACTGTTAAAACCAGCTTATTAAACCACCATTACATTTAAAAAACAATATCGTTACAAACATAATCATTGGTTATTATGATATATATAGCGCTTCATTATTATTCCTTTAGCAACATCAACAGTGCCTTATTTTTCCTTCAATCCGATCTTTTTCATTCCCAACAATATGCGCGAAATACGGTAAACACTAACTTTTTTATGTCAACTTTTGCTATAATTGCGCGACCAAAATTTTCCAGCTGTAGTATTCATTCACTTCCTGTTAACTCAAAGGCGATACCATGACCCCACTTACCGCTCTCTCTCCAATCGATGGCCGCTATGCAAGCAAAGCGGACAGTTTACGTCCTTATTTGTCTGAATTCGGTCTGATCAAAGCTCGCGTCACCGTTGAGATTCGCTGGTTACAGTCATTGGCTGATAATAGCGCTATCGGCGAATTGGCAGCATTTGATGAAGCAACGAATGCTTTCTTAAATGCTATCGTTGATGATTTTAGTGAAGCCGATGCGCAAGCTATCAAAGATATCGAAGCCACGACCAATCACGATGTAAAAGCAGTTGAATACTTCATCAAAAACAAATTCCGTGGTCAGGACGCACTCATTGATTCGCTAGAGTTCATTCACTTTGCTTGTACCAGTGAAGATATCAACAACTTGTCATATGCCTTGATGCTCAAAGACAGCCGCGAGATTGTGGTTGCTAAAATGCAGCAAGTGACTGATAGCATCGTTGATTTGGCCATTACTCACGCCGAGCAGCCTATGTTGTCACGTACACATGGCCAGACCGCTAGCCCAACGACCCTTGGTAAAGAAATGGCAAACGTGGCCTATCGTCTCGCCCGCCAAATCAAACAAATCGGTCAGGTTGAGCTATTGGGTAAAATCAATGGTGCGGTTGGTAACTATAACGCGCATTTTTCAGCCTATCCTGATGTAGACTGGCAATCACATGCCGAAACCTTCATCGGTGAGCGTCTTGAGCTAACGTTTAACCCTTACACCACTCAGATTGAGCCACATGATTATATCGCTGAGCTATTTGATGCCGTCAAACGTTTCAACACTATCTTGATCGATTTTAACCGTGATATTTGGCAATATATCAGCTTAGGCTATTTTAAACAGCGTCTAAAAGACGGCGAAGTTGGTTCTTCTACCATGCCGCATAAAGTCAACCCAATTGACTTTGAAAACTCGGAAGGCAACTTGGGCGTTGCAAACGCAATGCTGGCACATTTGGGCGAAAAACTGCCTATCTCACGTATGCAGCGTGACTTATCAGACTCTACCGTATTACGTAACATCGGTGTTGGTCTGGCACAAAGCATGATTGCTTTTGACGCTTGCTTAAAAGGCGTTGGCAAACTTGAATTGAATGCGCAGCGTTTAAATGACGACTTAAACAATGCACAAGAAGTATTGGCTGAGCCGATTCAAACCGTGATGCGTCGCTACCGTGTGGAAAACCCATATGAAAAGCTTAAAGCATTGACCCGTGGTAACGCCATGACTCGCGAAGCCATGCTAACGTTTGTCGAAAGTGATGAGTTGTCTGCCGTGAGCGACGCTGATAAAGCACGCCTACGTGACATGACACCGGCCACTTATATTGGTAATGCCACTGAGCAAGCCCTTACCATTAAAGATTGGATTGCCAAGCTTTAATTGGCTGCTATTAACAGCGAGCAAAAAATAAGCGAGCAAAATGCAGCGAAATTTTAAATCTGTGGTTGTCAGTACCATTGCGGTATTCCTCATAATGGTGCTGGCAAGTATTGAGCCTCTAGAATGGTCAAGCTACCTACTACATCAGTTGGGTACCTTGATTTTTTTAGGGTTGATGCTACTAGCCTACCGCTATTGGCATATTAGCTCACGCTCCTATGTCCTCGCTTCACTATTTCTATTCATTCATATTATCGGTGCACGTTATCTATACTCATATGTGCCCTATGATGATTGGACACAGCTCATATTTGGTGTCAGCTTAAACGATTTGTTTGGTTGGCAGCGAAATATGTATGACAGGCTCGTACATTTTAGCTATGGGCTTTTGCTGTTCAGTGCGATGGTTGAGAGCTCAAAATTTATCTTTAAGATATCATCCATCAAACTTTTGATAGCGCTTGCGCTCATGATTAATATGTCGTCAAGTTTGCTCTATGAGCTATTAGAATGGGGAATCGCAACCACCTTATCGCCAGAAGCAGCAGAAGCTTATAATGGTCAGCAAGGTGATGTGTGGGATGCCCACAAAGACATGGCATTGGCGTTACTCGGCGGGCTAATTGCGGCAGGTATCGTACGATTACAAACGCGTCAATCTAAACAACAGCCGTCAACTTAAACCATAGCTGTCAGATAACCACTTATTACACTTTTATTCGTCTTTTTTATCGTCATCACTGTCACCCGGTATGATGGCTTTACCCACCGCAACCGTCCCTTTAACAATACCCTTAGTGGTTTTATAAGCGATTTTGGCGGGTACGGTGACGATTTTATGAACACAGGCTTGTAGCAAAAACACGCTAGCGATGATGACAACAAAATGCAGCTTTTTCATAATATTCCTACGATTGAGTGGGTGTTCTGACGATAGCTATTATTTTGGTAACATCACTGTATAAACGTCACCATATAAACAATGCTCATCAGATAGGTGACAATCTTAAACTATTAAAATCTTCCTATAAAGCCTCCTTTATTATCAATCTTGTACGCAGTTAAAATATGGATTTATCAATGACTTCTATCCCTCTTTGTTTACCCGACTCTATCACGCCTGAGCAGTTCTTAGCTGAATACTGGCAAAAGAAGCCCCTCCTTATCAAACAAGGGTTGCCGCAGCTGATTGATATGTTTGAGCCAGATGACATGATTGGCCTTGCCCTTGAAGAAGATGCTAGCGCAAGACTGCTGACTCAAGCAGCCAGTAAAAAAGAAGGTCAGGCACAGTGGCAACTCAAAAAAAGCCCATTGACTGAAACGGATTTTGAAAACCTGCCAAAACAATGGACTGTATTGGTACAAAACCTCGAACAATGGTCGCCAGAGCTGGGTCAGTTGTGGCAAGCATTTGGTTTTATTCCACAATGGCAGCGCGATGACATTATGGTCTCGTATGCACCCGCAGGTGGTTCGGTTGGTAAACATTATGACGATTACGATGTGTTCTTAGCACAAGGCTACGGCTCTAGACGTTGGCAGTTGGGCAAATTCTGTGATGAGCAGACGGAGTTTGTCGCTGATGAACCCATTAGACTGTTTGATGATATGGGTGAAATTATTTTTGATGAGATATTAGAAGCTGGCGATGTGCTGTACGTCCCACCTAAATTATCGCATTTCGGTGTCGCACAGGATGATTGTCTAACCTTCTCTTTTGGTTGTCGTCGTCCAAATCTGATGCAAGTCATCGATAGTATTGCTGATATCGCAACCAATGACAGCACGTTATTTATTCCGATGCTACTGCCACAAGCGCTACAAGCATCAGGTGAGCTACAAACTGACAGTATCGCGGCTATTAAAGCGCAACTATTGCAAATGCTACAATCTGATCGTGGTGATGACATGATTCGCCAAGCAGTGTCTGAAGTGGTTAGCAAGCGTCAGTATGATGCGCTGATGCCAGAGGAGACGTTAGATACTGATGAGCTAATGCAAGCATTGTCAGAAGGTGCCACATTGCAAGCGGACTATAGCAACCGCCTACTCTACAGCCAGACCAATAATGGCATCGTACTATATGCCAATGGTCAACGCATCGATGGGCTTGATGAAGCCGCTATAGCAATATTGGTACGCTTGGCTAATGGTGAAGCATTGCAGCATAGCGATGTCACCAATGTCGATGCAGACGATTTAAGCGAATGGCTAGAGAACGGCTGGGTATGGGTTGATATTGCTGAATAACATTCTCTAATCAATCTTCAGCTAAATAACGCAAACAAAAAAACCGCTAACTGATAATGACTCAGATAGCGGTTTTTTCTTATACATCTTATGCAATCACTAGTTTGGCATTTATAGCGCTACCAAACACAGCTTAGCCTTTATGAAAGTTGGTATAAAAGCTAAGCGGATTCGTAATTGATGCAATTCTTCTACTCTGTACCAAGCTCAAGCAAGCTCGCGTTACCACCGATTGCTGTGGTATTAATAGTCTTGACTCGCTCAGTGACAAAACGATGCAGATAATCAGGCGTTAGCATTTCTGACAAGCCTTCCATATCAGTGACACTGATAACCTGTGTCAAAATACCGTCTGTATTGGCAAGCTCTTGACTGATGGCTTGTACTTCGCTACGGCTACCAGAGACAGCAACCTGCGCAAGACGATCGATATATAAAAGCGTGACGGTTTGCGAATCGTTAGCCACACTTAATACATCTTCGCTGATGCCTGTATCGTACAATACTTTGGCAGCTTCATTGCACATCTCATCTTGGCTTGGGCAATGTAATATGACTTCGTTGCCTGTCAATAATGCGGCGATAAGCTGGCCCAGTACTGCCATTGCTCTAGCAGATTCACCGCCAACCACCATCGTCTTACCACGACCCGTCACATACAAATCGTTAGACTCGCCCGTTGCACCCGTCATACGATGCACCTCATCCAAGCTAGGCGCAGCGCTCAACAGATGGTTGAATAAACGCTTTGCTTTATTGGCATCACCAGTGAGCAGTGCCAACTTTGGAATGGCTGCTTGTAGATACGTTGCGCGGTTGACTGCGCCAAGTAATCGCCAAGATTCACAAACCTGGGCATGATTTTTTTTGAATTCAGTCGCCATGTTGCTACTCCTTATGCGAGTTCTGTTTGAGTGGTGGTTTGGGTTTCGGTCGTTGTCATATGAGCAGCTGGCTGTTCAGCATGGGCTGACCCTGAGCTAAGCTGCATTAAACGAGCTACATAGTGCGGGCCACCAGCTTTAGGGCCAGTACCAGATAGACCACAACCACCGAATGGTTGGACGTTTACGACCGCGCCAATTTGGTTACGGTTGATGTAAGTATTACCCACAAATGCACGGCGCTCAATGTTCTCAACGGTATTTTCGATACGGCTATGAATACCTAGGGTCAAACCAAAGCCTGTGTTGTTGATGGCATCAATCAGCTTATTCAAATCACGTGCTTGGTAGCGCAGTACGTGTAAAATTGGACCAAAGTGCTCACCACCGATTACATCGATGCTCTTCACTTCGATTGCTGTTGGCAATACAAAGGTAGACTTCTCTTGACTGACGACTGAGCTGGCACTCATTGGCGTCTGTGCCAAAATGGTAGCAGTCGGCTCAGCACTCATACGTTCGATGTGCGCCTCTAAACCTTGCTTGGCATCAGCATCAATGACTGGGCCTACATCTGTCGCAGCATATAGAGGGTTGCCTACAGACAGCTCTGCCATATTGCCTTGTAATAGCTCGATTAAATCATCGGCCATCTCTTCTTGCACGCATAGTATACGGCACGCTGAGCAACGCTGACCTGCTGAACCAAATGCTGATAGTACCGCATCTCTCACCACTTGCTCTGGCAATGCTGTTGAGTCAACGATCATTGCGTTTTGACCACCGGTTTCAGCGATAAAGACAGGCAGCTCACCGCTGGCTTGTGCATGATCATTCAAGCTTTGGTTAATACGTTGGGCGGTTTGAGTAGAGCCTGTAAATATCACCCCTGCGATATTGTCAGCAGCCGTCAAAGCACCACCTACATCGCCAGCACCAGTTACCAACTGCAAGGCTTCTACTGGTATACCCGCTTGATACATCAACTGTGCACCAAAATGAGCAATCAAACTGGTTTGTTCGGCAGGTTTGGCTACTACGGTATTACCTGCCGCGAGCGCCGCCACGATTTGTCCAGTATAGATAGCCAATGGAAAGTTCCATGGACTGATACAAACAAAAGTACCGCGTGCTTTATAAACTTGACGAGACTGCTTACCAGCCAAATCTGTAAACTCATGCACGACATCATCTAGACGCTCTGCTTCGTCAGCATAGAAACGACAGAAGTCAACGGCTTCTTTGATTTCATCAATACCGTCTTGCATGGTCTTGCCCGCTTCAACTTGGCATAGTGCCATTAGCTCAGCGTAGTTCGCTTCATATAACTCAGCAATCTTGCGCAATATTTCAGCACGCTTAGCAGCTGGCACATTTTGCCATACACTTTGACCTGCCACGGCAACATCGATTGCTTGGCGAGCCACTTCAGCGTTGGCATAGGTTACTTCACCAGCGCTGACTTCATGGTTCCAAGGCGCAAGTACAGTCTGCGTATCAAGCTGATTCGTTTGACCGTCTACTTCATAGGTATCAACAGCTTTACCATTAATGATAGAAGTGGCTGACCATGTTTTGTGTAGATGGCTATCAATAGCTGATTTGAAAGGCAACCATTGTGACTCTACAAAGATATTTGGGCCAAAACTTGCACGACGCGAACCGTAAATCTCTAACGGCAACGGAATCTCTGGATTGTGCAACGTGGCATTACTCAGCAACTTGTCATATGGATGCACAGTCAACTTTTCAATCGGATAAGATTTGTCTAGCAGCTGATGAACAAATGAGCTGTTGGCGCCATTTTCGAGCAAGCGACGTACCAAATACGGCAGCAAATCTTTGTGCGCGCCGACTGGTGCATAGATACGTACAGGAATCTGATACGCTTGCAAAATATGATCATAAAGCGCATCACCCATACCGTGCAGACGCTGGAACTCAAAGTCTCTATGCGCGCTCATGGTAATGATTGACGCAAGTGTGTGCGCATTATGCGTGGCAAACTGTGGCCAAATTAGCCCGCGCAAATGGTCTGACAATAAGAAACGTGCGCAAGCAAGGTATGCCGTATCTGTGCCTTCTTTACGGGTCCAAACAGGATAGCCTGATAAACCTTTTTGCTGAGCCAATTTGATCTCAGTATCCCAGTAAGCACCTTTTACCAGACGTACTGGAATGCGGTCGCCCACCTCAGTAGACAAACGAGCAAGCCACGCTAATACAGCGATAGCGCGTTTAGAGTACCCTTGTACAACGATACCTAAACCATCCCAGTCTGCCGTCAAATTATCACGGTACAAAGACTCAAACAGTTTTAGAGAAATCTCAAGGCGATCCGCTTCTTCGGCATCGATACTGATATCAACATTGACTTCGCGTGCCGCTTCAATCAGCAACAAGCAACGTTGACGCAATAAGCCCATGACTTGCGCTTCTTGCGTGGCTTCATAGCGAGGATGCAGTGCCGATAATTTGATAGATACTGACGGTTTTGGCATGCCTTCTTTGACTTTGATGCTAGCCGTGGCTCTGATGGCATGCAGATAGTCGTTGAAGTATTTTTCCGCGTCTTTATGCGTGATAGCCGCTTCACCCAACATATCAAATGAGTAGGTATAGCCTCTATTACGATATGGCTGGCTGTTTTTATTGGCGGCTTCGATGGTCTCGCCCAATACAAACTGATGGCCCATGATACGCATGGCTTTTTGCATCGCACTACGAATGACAGGCTCGCCCATCTTTTTGGTCATGCGGTCCAAGAAACCTGATGCGGTAGTACTGCTGTCAATACTGACCACACGGCCCGTCATCATCATGCCCCATGTTGAGGCATTGACCATAAAGCCGTTGTCATTTTTGATGTGCTTTTTCCAGTCAGCCACACTCATTTTGTCATGAATCAACGCATCAGCAGTATAATTATCTGGCACTCGAATCAAGGCTTCTGCCAAGCTCATGAGCAAGATACCTTCTTGGGTATCAAGGCTATACTCAAGCAATAATGAGTCAACCATCTTGACGGCTTTGCCATCATTACGCACGTGCTCAACCAGCTGGCGTGTTTGCTCAGCAGCAGCATCACGTTCTTCTGCGCTAGGTTTAGAGAGTGGCAACAAGTCAGACAACCAACGTTCTTCATCCACACTGTACAACGGCGAAATACGCTTGTGCAGCGCTTCTGTTGACTGGGCGAGATATTCTGGCGACAGCATATCAACAGGGTTGAACAAAATCGGTTCTTGCGGGGTAAACTGGTCTACTGGGTTCATAACAACTCCATAACTATCGTTTAAAAACCATAATAAATGGTGCTTTAGGAAGTCTGATTGGTCTGTATAACTGCTCATAACCGCTATCAGATAAAATAGTGGTTATTAACGGATATTCACAGCAATAATCAAAAGACCAAACGGCGCCATCACAAAACGAGAAAATCCAGCGTAAGCTGGAGACGGTTAAGTAGGTCGTTCGACTGTTAAACGGGCTACGTTAACAATACAAAGGCAACAACGAACAGCTAAGCGGCATTAGTGCCTTCTTCTTGTTAGTAGTGAAAGGAGTACGATGGCCAAATATCGCTTTATTGAACCGAAATAATCGCTTTAATAATCGCAAATCTGTCATCTTTGGTGATGCTAATTCACTGTAAGAAAAACCTCTACGGCGTTGATTGAGGTGATGCGCTTAACTCGGCTATAATATCACGAAAAAAAATTTCAAACTAACGAAATTTATTATTTTCACAAATTAATATATATTTAAATAACAATGACTTACAAGCGCTTTATTGGCTATGACGCTTTGGT
>NZ_JASDDJ010000021.1 GCF_030407455.1 Psychrobacter sp. 5A.1 | reverse complement strand
ACTCTAAAACAACACTATAAATGGAGGTGAAGGAGGGATTCGAACCCTCGATACGCGCAAACGTATGGTTCCTTAGCAGGGAACTGGTTTCAGCCACTCACCCACTTCACCAAACGACGTAAGACTTTTTAAGTTCTAAAAAATAGTATTATTGCTGATAATACGTCTTATCCCGTGGGCGATGATTATAGCAAAACCAAAAATAATTGCAAGCATTGTCTAGCTATTTAATGCAGTTTTTATGATATTTATTTTTTTATATCATCTTATGCCCTTTTTAACGACCAAATCATCTCTAAAAATCAGCAAAAATAATGTCTGAGCCACTCAATACACACTCAATTGCTCTTTATCGGTACACTTGATACACCACCAATTTTCTATATACAATCTCTCACCTACTATGGCTTTTTCAACAGTGGATAGCTATAGTATTTATTATTCATTTTTAAAATATATCAAAGGAAGTGTTATGCGACCAGTGGTTCTTTGCTTTTCAGGATTGGATCCCTCAGGTGGTGCTGGATTACAAGCGGATATCGAGGCCATTGGCCAATCAGGTGCGCATGCTGCCATCGCATGTACAGCGGTCACTATCCAAAGCTCACAGCAAGTATTTGGCTTTGAAGCCTGCGCAGCACCTTTGGTAAAAGCTCAAGCCACTGCCGTACTTGATGATTTACCTATCAATGCCATCAAATCAGGCATGCTTGGCACCACTGACAATATCGCGATGCTGACCCAGTTATTTGCTGAGAAAATTATCAATAACGACACACCTTTTGTATTAGATCCTGTATTGGTCGCCAATAGCGGTGGCAGCCTAGGCGATGAAAAGACGCTGGTTGGCGCATTTAGACAGCTGTTGCCTTACGCTACTTTAATCACCCCAAACACTCATGAGCTACGTGCATTAAGCGGTGAGCAAGACCTGCATTTCGGTGCACAAAACCTATGTGCCCAAGGCGCTCATGCTGTACTGGTAAAAACGTCACATGACTTTGAGAGCGGTGATATCGAGCAGTACTTATATATAGAGGGTAAGATGGTATACAAAAGCATCTTGCCGCGTCTAGAGGGCGAATTTCACGGCTCAGGATGCTCACTGGCCAGCTTTATCGCTGGACGCTTGGCAATGGGCGATGCCCTTATCGATGCGGTAAAAGCAGCAGACAGCTGGATTACTAGGACATTGCGTGCAGCGGATGCCCCTCATCCTGATGACGCTCAAGCCCAGTTGATACCCAATCGTTTCATTTGATTCCAACTGATTGATGTCTTTATATACGGATAGTGTTTATCAGCGACAAAAAAAAGGCGCTCTATACTTTTATAGAACGCCTTTTTTATATCTTGTATTTTCGACAATGTAACTTTTGGCTTAATAAATTTGGCTTAGCCCAACATCGGCAGAAGACTCGCTGTCAACCCGCTGATAAGCATTTCTAGCAGAATAAAAGCAAAAAAAGCAATCATTGGTGACAAATCAAACATACCTAAGTTTGGCGTGATACGGCGAAACGGTTCCAAGATTGGCTCTGCAAGATTTGTAATGATACCAATAATCGGATGCTGAGATTGAGTGAACACAACAATCCAGCTGACAATAATTGAACCAATCACCAAGTAGCGACACATGCGTAAAAAGTCTAATAGTAAGCTGGTTGTACCGGTGAAAAATAACGGTACAGGCGCAATACCTTTATGCGTCAATGCCGCTTTTCCAGAGATATCGATCAGGCGAATCAAAAACATCAGCACGATAGCAGCAATACTGATACGCCCCTGTGCCACCGTTGGAAAAATACGTCCAAAGATATCAACAATATGGGTCGCTTTATAAGCAGGGGCTATCATTGGATTGCTCGCATCCATACCTGCAAACTGCAGCATGAAACGAATAAACACCAACATCATAGCGAAGGTAGTGACCAAATCAAAGACTTGAAATAACATGTTGTTCATGAAGTACGACTCAATGTGGCATTATTAATAGATTTTAGGATGACAAATGTCATGATCAGATGCGCGATATTACTACTCAGGTGTGTCATTGGATGTTAAAAAATGGTACACCTGAGATAGGGAAAACTATTTACTCATTTCTTCACTAAGCGCTTGGCTACGGTCAGAGCAAGCTTTCATGGCTTCGCCAATTTGACGGCCAATCTCGTTGGCTTGCATCGACTCAACTGCGGCTTGAGTCGTACCCTTAGGCGAGGTAACCTGACGGCGTAATTCAGCAGGTGTGTCGTCACTGTTCATTGCCATTTTTGCAGCACCTAGCATGGTTTGCATTGCCAATGCTGACGCTTGCTCTTTGTCTAAACCTAATGCAACTGCGCCATCGACCATGGACTCAAGAAAGTAGAACATATAAGCTGGCGCTGAACCTGATACGGCAGTTACCGCATGCATTTGCGCTTCGTCATTGACCCAAATGACCAATCCCGAAGCTTCTAACACTGCGGTTGCTAGCTGCTTTTGTTCCGCAGAAATATCGTCAGTACCATACAACCCTGTCGCACCCATTTGAATCATCGAAGGCGTGTTTGGCATCGCACGCACAATGTTGTCATAACCACCCAACATGTCAGATAAAAGGGCTGTCGACAAACCTGCTGCTACCGAAATCACCAATTGATTGTCTAAAGCATCCGCAAATTCACCAACGACCTGTCTCATTACTTGTGGCTTGACCGCCAATATTACGACGTCTGCGCCAATCACAGCAGCTTTGGGATTTTCGCTGGCATCAACCGTGTTCATTTGCTGATTATCATACTGCTCGCGTGTCTCTGCGCTGGGTGCTGATACCGTAATCAGCTCGGGCTTGACACCGCAGCCAATAAGACCGCTGATAAGCGCTTTTGCCATGTTGCCGCCGCCGATAAAACTTATTTTTTTATTATCTAATACAGACATTGCTATTCCTTTTTGCCGAAACTTAAAAATACTCAAACTAACATAAGCTTATGTAAAATGACGTTAAGTTTATCATACTGCTACTAGAGCCGTTTGATAAATTGACGGCATCCAACACCACTGTAAACTTCGTTATAACACTGAATTAACATCGACTATTACACGACTAAACTGTTAGATTAGAAAGGAATTTATATAAAATGGACTGTGAAGAAAAATATGTTTTTGATTCGTAAAGCTACGCCAGCAGATTTTCAAGATATCGCTAACATTCACTTCAAAAGTTGGCATACCACCTACTTAGATTTACTACCAGAATCTTATGTTAATGATAAAAACAACTTATGTAAAAAGACAAAAATGTGGCAGGGTTTGATGACACATCCTGATGTTATTGTCTGGGTGGCATATGATACTAATGCTAATAATATCGTCGGGTTTATTGGGTACTTTGCTGACAACACACATTATGAAATCACAACGATGTATGTGTTACCCGACTATCATGGCCTAGGTATAGGCACTAAATTAATGCAAACTTCATTGCAAACCCTTCTAGATTCTCATATCAATATCTATGTTTGCTTATGGGTACTAGAAAATAACACGCCTGCTATTAACTTCTATAAAAAATTCGGCTTTGTACATAATGGAGAAAATAGTGAAGAATGCTACGAAAATACTCGCATAATAGATATCAAGTTGGTAAAAAACCTAACGATCTAACGGCCCATATCGTTTAAAAGGTGTTTGGCAGAAAACCATCTACGCTTAAAATACTTCGAATAGCACTGTCTAAAAAATCCGTTTTTTCCGTAGTGCCTATCTGTCGTGACTCTAGTGGTGATTCATTTGTGCCTAATATCCAACTCTCAAACGGTGATGTGAGTAATAGAGGAATATCAGTTTGTATACCACTTCCATCCTCGGATTCTTTTATAAAGGTAATGCTAACTACTATTAAGCTTTCTCGTAGCCATAGTGGAATGCCAAGGGTTTGATACAGCTTTTTGCCTGCTTGTGGGCGCGTAGCCCTTTCAGTTTTCAACCGTTGCTGACGATTTAATGGCGCTGTTTTGAATACTGCTTGCTGTGCTATACCGTCCACACTATTATCTAATAATCGTACCAGCGTATCTGCTTTTACTTGCAACTGCCAAGCATAACGATCACTGCTGCGTACGGTGAGTGATGTCAGAGTATTATCAGCTGAATGATTCGATAAAGTCAGGTTAGATAATGGCAGCACCTGCGCCGTCAGTGGTAGATTGAGCCAAGACAGCCACTCACTACTGAAACGATAGAGCTGCTGACGGTAGCGACGAACGGTATAGGATTGCCTGCGACCCTGCCAAAACAGTTCTGTCTGATGATCTTGGTCATCACGTTGGCTTAGCGTTAGTACATCATCGACGAGCTGCTTAGCTGGTGGTAATGGCTCATCTTGACCTAGCCAGTAATGTAATAATTGACGTTGGCGATACAGTGGTAGTTTGTGCAGATCATCAATATTTAGGACTTGCTGAGCAGATGGTAACTGTAATGAAGCATCCGCTGTCTGCTGCAAATCTGTAGCAGCTTGTGCACTCACACTTGACTGTGCTTCACTCAATAGCTGCGCACTGCGAGCAATATTATCAATGACGTTGGGGTTGTACGTAGCCAGTGCTGGCATGATGTCACGGCGCAGCCCACTACGTACGTTGTCGCCGCTGTCATTAGTAGGATCATCTATATAAGGCAACTCTAAGCGCTTGGCATAGGCGCTAATGTTTGCACGTCGTACCGTGAGCCAAGGTCGCCACAGTATATTGCGCTGCGAGCCCTGCGTTTGCACTCGCCATGGCTGCATGCCTGAGAGGCCATTCACGCCAGCGCCTTGAATCAATCGCATCAATACGGTTTCAGCTTGGTCGTCAGCATGATGTGCTAATAGTAATACATCGTCTTGGTTAATATGAGCACGCATGATGTTATAGCGAGCTTGCCGTGCTGCTTGCTCATCATGCCCTGTCACTTGAGCTTGTAAGACACGACAAGGGATTTTTTGAGCCTCTGCCCAATCAGCAACATGATTGGCCCAGTGCTGACTATCTGTTTGCAAACCATGATTAACATGCAGCAATTGCGGCAAAAATGGCAATTTATCTTGTCGATAGAGCTGCACACACAGCGCCGCAAGTGCCAGTGAATCGCGCCCACCACTACATGCCAGCCAAAGACGACGACCATGCAGCTGTTCACCATACTCGGCCAAACTGCTCAATAATGCAGTTGCCAGCGTATTATCAATCGGCAAGTCGGCAATTGGTTTAATAGGATGTGAGAGGATTGCGCTGCTGGTCATATTCAGCCTTATTTTTAGTTACGTTATATGCTTCATATAGTAACAGCCATAAAAAAACGCGCCATTAAATGACACGTTTTTATTTTAGCATTAAGACTCAGTCGCTAATATGAAAAGCCTATTATTAAATAATAGTGGCTTAACAACAGAGGCGTCATAGCAACCAATTAAGCAGGCAACATCACTTCAGAGTTAAACGTTTTTAGCTTTTCATAACGTAGCTCACAACGCTCTTGAGGATCTAAGTCTTTAATTTCATCGAGCTGTTCAGTGATTAATGCTTTTAAGGCAATCATCACAGGCTGTGGCTGAATATGCGCACCCTCACCTTCTTCGATAACAGCGTCAATCAAGCCCATTTGATAGAGGTTAATGGCGTTTAATTTTAATGCTTCACTAGCATCTTGTGCTTTTTCAGCGGTTTTCCATAAGATGGATGCACAACCTTCAGGAGAGATGACTGAGTAAATACTGTTTTGTAGCATGTTTACTTTGTCACCAACGCCAATCGCTAATGCTCCGCCTGAGCCGCCTTCACCGATAATGGTGACAATGATAGGTACTTTTAGGCTAGAGAACACAGCGATGCTTTCTGCAATCGCTTGCGCTTGTCCGCGCTCTTCTGCACCGATACCAGGATAGGCACCTTGGGTATCCACAAAAGTCATCACAGGGATATTAAAGCGCTCAGCCATTTTGACCAAACGAATGACTTTGCGATAGCCTTCAGGATTGGCCATACCGAAGTTATGAGCAATACGCTCACGGGTACTGCGACCACGATGCTGACCGATTACCATCACAGGCTGACCGTCAAAACGCGCAAGACCACCAAGTATGGCTTTGTCGTCGGCAAAAGCACGATCGCCGTGCAACTCGTCAAATTCGGTAAAAAGCTGATTAACATAGTCCATAAATAATGGACGCTTGGCGTGTCGTGCAAGCTGCACACTATCCCAGACAGTGCTCATAGACGCTTCCCTTTAATATTTATACTTAATGTATTTATGTTTAAGAATAATATCGTTATCCGTATTCAGATAATGAAAGTACAGTTGTAAACTCAATAGAAGCTATAGTAGCACATCTTAAATAGCATGACATTATCGACAACGCCGCTTTTGTTACGTGACTCTTTAGCTCGATACTCACAATGGTAACTGTTCAATCTCTTGAGTCTCAACCTCTTGAGTCTCAATGACGCTAAGCTGTACACCCCACTTAGCGAAATGATCAATCTCCGTACGCAAATCAGCCAGCAAGAATGCGTAATGCTCACTGCTATCCGCCACAGTGATTTGCCAGCTATTTTCAGCGACTACCTTCAGTTGTAGCTCTGGTAGCTCATAATCACTGCGGCTATGATGTGCCAGTACGGCAAGGCGCAACAATAAGCAGAGATAGACCAGCTGATCACCACCAATCTGACAAGTCTGCTCCAACATATCAGCTTTGAGCTTGCGACGATGGTTGAGCATTAGCTGTGCCATACGCTTTTGATCGACTTGCGAAAATCCTGGAATGTCAGAGTATTCAAGCAAATAGGCACTGTGCTTGTGATAACTGCTGTGACTGATCGCCAGCCCTATTTCATGTAGGAAAGCAGCTCGTCTGAGTAAATCACAATCATCATTGGTCAGAGCGAGCTTACCTTTTACTTGCTCAAATAAATGGCGGCTGGTTTTTACCACTTGTTTGGCTTGCTTTTTGTCCCCTGAATAACGCTTAATCAACGCCAACACACTGCGATCACGTACATCTTCGCTAGCAAAGCGTCCAAGCATGTCGTACATCACGCCTTCACGCAAGGCACCATCTGAGTAGGTAATGGTCTCAACGCCCAACACTTTCATCACCGCACGCAGCACTGCCACACCAGCAGGGAATACCGCTTTACGATGGTCTTTGACACCTTCTAACTCGATATCATCAATATTGCCAATCTTAATCAGCAATTTCTCTAATTTTTTGACGCCTCTATAAGTGATGCGTTCTTGCTCATCGGCCCAGCCTTTGGACACAAGGACATTGCGCACCGCTTTGATCGTGCCGCTTGAGCCGACCACACTGCTCCAGCCCGTTTTTTGGTAACGACCATTGATCGCCAAGACTTCTTTACGCGCGCCTGAAATCGCATCGTTGAAGGCTTCTTTGGTAATCAGCCCATCAGCAAAGAATTTTTGCGTAAAGGACACACAGCCCATTTGTAAGCTTTCAGTCAATATGGGATCGAACTCTTGGCCGATGATGAACTCTGTCGAACCACCGCCAATATCCATGACCAAACGTTTATCACTACTCTCATTGGTATGTGAGACGCCCAAATAAATCAATCGCGCCTCTTCGCGGCCAGCGATAATCTCGATGGGTTTTGGCAAAATCTTATTGGCACGGGAAATAAAAACGTTGGCATTTTTGGCTTGCCGAAGGGCGTTGGTGGCAACCACACGAATACGCTCTGGAGGTACGGAGTCCAAGCGCGCCACGAATCGGCTCAAACAGTCCAGACCCCGCTGTTCAGCTGCCGCACTTAGAATATTATTCTCGTCCAAACCAGCAGCGAGCTGTACCTTTTCAGACATAGAGACTACTTTTCGCACTTCCCCATGATCAAGACGAGCAATGGCTAAATGAAAACTGTTGGAACCAATATCGATGGCTGCCATCATTTCATCATCGCCGATAGGCGGATTCGTAAGGTAGTCAATAAGCATAGGACAAGTCGTCACCGTGTTAGAGAGAGTGGGTAGTTTACCAAAATCATGTGCTACATAGGTATAAAATCACATGTGTAGAAAAAATCAACCTCTACACAAATCAGAGCAATTTTGCCATTAAAGCATTTATACCAAACACTCGCAAGCAACGCAAAATCATAGCGAGCGTGTAAAAAACCCATACATGAAATGACAGCTATCTGCTCAGTATCGGGTGCTTGTGTTACTCATAGCGGTTTGCTACATTGAAAGCGGTCAATATCATGATAAAAAACCGTGCTTTACGAGCTATCTACCCGTACAAATCAGATTAAAAATCATTAAAAATTCGCCTAAAAATCGTCTGCGATTGATAGTCAATAAACACACCAGCAAGGAAGCTAGCCACATGAACCAAGCCACCACAAAAGACGCTACCAAAACCGCTGATACTCAGGCCCGCAGCATTAAAAAAGACATGGTAAAAATTGAGACATCACCTACACAATCATTTTATGACTTTTACTTAGACGAGCATCAAAACATGGCCTGTCGCCGCCTACATTTCGCAGGCAGCAGCTTTGGCTTATTAGGATTGGCAAAATCTGTTACAACTGGCTCAGCAAAACCTTTGGTAAAAGGCATCGCCGCAGGATATGCCTGCGCGTGGGTCGGTCATTTTTTCTTTGAAAAAAACAAGCCAGCTTCTTTTAAATTTCCATTAAAAAGCTTCGTCAGCGATTTTCGTATGTATAGCGATGTCCTACGAGGTAATCTGAGCTTGAAGGATCGTAAGTTTGATAAAGCATAAACAAGGTGTTTGTACTGTTCGCCAAGTCTGGCATTTATGACTTTAAATGAACGGAATGCCTATAAATAAATATATTAACTAGGGCGTGTCATTATTGAGATTGTGGGGCTTAAAACGACTAGGGTCTGTTGAACATTCAAATATTAGAGCTGCTGATTGCTAAAATTGCACCAAACTAGGCGTAAGCCGACGATAATGTCGAGACCTTAGCTAGGTTTGTAACAACGTTTGGGGGGATTTTAGCATCAGCCTTTCAGGGCAGTACTCTTTTTTGCCAATATATGGCGAAATTGTCTAACCTAGAATAACTAGGCGTCAAAAATTTCACTGCATATTGTCTAAAAAATAGTGACTGCCAGCACCACATTTGAATGTTCAACAGACCCTAAAATTTGATCACAAAAAAACCAGCGAGCATGCTGGTTTTTTTGTGACACATGACAGGCTATAACTTACTAAACTATGCCTTTGCCATTTCTGCAAATATCTCATCAGCCGCTTTGATTGACACATCAATATCTTCATCGCTATGCTTGATAGACATAAAGCCTGCTTCATAAGCTGACGGTGCCAAGTAAATACCGCGATCTAGCATACCGTGGAAGAAAGTATTAAATACGTCCATATCGCACTCTGTCACGTCATCAAAGTTCTGAGGCACAGCAGTCTCATTGTCTCTGACGAAGAACATGCCAAACATGCCGCCAAGCTTATTGGTACGAAGGTTAATGCCATGCTTGTCAGCCGCTGCTTGGAAACCATCAATCAGACGATCGACTTTCATTGCCAACTCATCATAGAAGCCCTCTACCGTTAAGTCTTCAAACATCGCAATACCAGCACGCATTGCTAGCGGGTTGCCTGATAACGTGCCAGCTTGATAGACACCGCCAAGTGGCGCGATGCAAGACATGACTTCTTTTTTACCGCCGAAAGCACCAACAGGTAAACCTGCACCGATGATTTTGCCAAAGCAAGTCAGATCAGGGTCAATACCGAAATGTGCTTGCGCACCGCCAAGTCCGACGCGAAAGCCCGTCATGACTTCATCAAAGATTAATACCGCGCCATTGGCTGTACACTCTGCACGCAACGTGTCATGGAATTCTTGTGTCGGAATGATCATGTTCATGTTACCAGCGATAGGCTCCAAGATTACGCAGGCGATTTCTTCGCCCCATTTCTCAAAACAATCTTTAATCGCTTGCGGATCATTATAAGGAATCGTAATCGTATGCTTAGCAAAATCAGCAGGCACGCCTTTAGAGGTTGGCTCACCAATATCAAGCATGCCAGAACCTGCTTTTACTAACAGGCTATCTGAATGCCCATGGTAGCAGCCCTCAAACTTCACGATTTTGTCACGCTGGGTATAACCACGTGCCAAGCGAATGGCACTCATGGTCGCTTCTGTACCAGAGCTGGTCATACGAATCATTTCAACGCTAGGCACGATATCACAAATCTTGTCAGCGACCGTGGTTTCAAACGGCGTTGGTGTACCAAAGCTTAGACCATCATCAGCGGCTTTTTTAACCGCATCGATGACTTTTGGATGCGCATGACCCAAAATCATTGGGCCCCAAGAGCCAACATAATCGATATAAGCATTGTCTTCGGTGTCATAAATTTTGCTACCATTGGCACGGTGCATAAAGATAGGCGTACCACCGACTCCAGCAAAGGCGCGGACTGGCGAGTTAACGCCACCTGGGATATGTTTGCTAGCTTGTGCAAAGAGCTGTTCGTTTTTAGTACTCATAGTTATTCTCTACTCATAGGTTCTATGTTTTATAACTTCTGTATTTTTTGACTAAACGTCTATTTTATATTTGTTTATTATCCAATTTTTCAAGCACGTTTGGAGCGCTAGGCTTTTTTCACGACAGATGACTTAAGCTTCATTGGCCCGTAGCCATCAAGTTTGCAGTCGATATCATGACCGTCAGTAGCATCTGGCAACAGGCGAATGCTTTTCGCTTTCGTCCCGACTTTAATCACGATTGAAGAGCCTTTGACTTTTAGGTCTTTGATCACAGTCACCGCATCACCGTCTTGTAGCTCGTTGCCGACAGCATCACGAATCACTGCATCTTGCTCTTCAGCTTGCGCAGCATCAGTCTCAGCCGCCGTCCACTCATGAGCACACATTGGACATACCAGTAACGCACCATCTTCATACGTATATTCAGCATCACATTTCGGGCAATTTGGTAAGCTCATTATTTCCTCGACAGCCATCGTACATTAGGTTAATTGTAGAGCTGATATTGTATCGTAACTCGTCATCTTTCACCAATTTGTACGCTTGAAAATCAAACGCTATGCCCAATTTAACACTTAACTCATCGCTTACTGATGACGTTTTTTATGACAGGGTTTTTTGTGGTACTCTTCTTAGCCTCATTTAAATTTATATGCACAAACACTGTCAATGATAAAAGCGCCCATATAATTTTTTATCACTTCGATTTACCCTCTATATTAGGGCGTGTCCCTATTTTAAAAATGGCGATAAAAATGAGATAAATCGCAGGTAAACAAGGAAAATAGCGTAGGTAATATCGAGCTATTGGCCAGCTATTTGACGCCGTTTGCTAAAGATATATCCATTTTTAGCCCATTTAGTCATAAACATTTGAATTAGGGACATGCCCTAATAAGTAAGCTCTCATCAGAAGGATGATAACAATGACTCAGTCTTCAAATCTATCAGTCGTACCGCAGTTTTCGCAATTAACTATCCAAGGCGAGGACGCCGAAAAATTCTTGCAAGGACAGTTGACTTGTGACGTCACCAAACTTGGGCTTAGCTATCAGGCAGCCGCCATCGGTAACCTAAAAGGTCGTATTGAATTTGGTATTTGGATTAAGAAGCAAGCAGAAAAGCAGTATGATGTGGTCATCAGTAGCGACTGTGCGGATGCTCTACAAGCCCACCTTAAAAAATATGGTGCATTTTCTAAATTTGAAACCAGCGCGCCGACGCCAATTTATCCTTGTGTCCTTGATAATGTACCAACTTTTAGCCATAAAGATGACCATAATACGACTGAGGATACACAAGCTTGGATGCAATGCAGTATTGCCACTGGTAACTATTGGATCGTAGCTACCACTCAAGGTGAATTCCAACCGCAAGAGCTGCGTCTGCATCAGCGCGGCGGTATGGATTACGACAAAGGCTGCTATCTGGGTCAAGAAGTCATCGCTCGTATTTATTTCAAATCAGCACCCAAAGCATTTTTGCACTATGTAAAAGGCGTTGGTGAGCTACCATCTGCAGGTGATAAAATCGGTAAAATCCAAGTGGTCAATGCAATGAAAAATGATGATGGCTTTACCGCTTTGGTCGTGGCACGCCCTGAACAGTTGGCAGAGAGTGATTTGAGCATATTGGACTTGCCAGCTGCACTACAAGTAGATGTTGCGCGTCCAAAATAGAAATCGGATCAGGCAAGCGACGCAGCAAAGGTGACGGTAGTTTAATACAGCGCGCCCGTCATGACTAACATGAGCATAGAGAATCCTATGACACATATTGCGGTACTCGGAGCAGGCGTGGTGGGCGTGACCACCGCATGGTATCTACGTCAGGCAGGCTATGATGTGACTGTGATTGAGCGCGAATCAGCAGCAGGCATGCAAACGTCATTTGCCAATGGCGGTCAAATATCGGTCTCACATGCCACGCCTTGGGCCAATCCTGCGACTCCGATGAAAGCGCTCAAGTGGCTGTTTAAGGAAGATGCACCACTACTGTATCGTTTGCGCGCTGATAAAGCGCAGCTCAAATGGGCCATGCAGTTTTTGCAAGAGTGCCGCGCCGATAGAGCCGATGCCAATCTCGTGCAAATGGTGCGCTTAGGTCTATATTCAAGAGATACTTTACAACAGCTGCGAGCAGATATCAGTATTGACTACGAGCAACAGACACGCGGTATTATGCATTTTTATACCAATCAGGCTGAGTTTGATGCGGCAATAGAACCAACTGAACGCATGCAAGCGCTTGGTTGTGAGCGTTACGTGATTGATATTAACAATGCTGTCAACTTAGAACCAGCGCTTTACCCAATTGCGCATAAGCTGACTGGGGCGACCTATACTAGTCGTGATGAGTCTGGCAATGCGCATCTATTTACCCAGCGCTTGGCGCAGCGCTGCATCAATGCTGGCGTACAGTTTTTATATGATACCGAGATTTTGGCACTCAATGCTGATGCTGACTCTTCTCGTCCGCATGTGCACAGTATTACTATCCGTCCAACAGGCGAAAATGCGCAGACTTTCACGGCTGATACTTATGTGGTCGCGCTTGGCAGCTATAGCGTACCTCTGCTAAAACCTTTGGGGATACACGCGCCAATATTTCCAGCAAAGGGTTATTCGGCTACTTATACGGTGAATCCACGTGCGCCGCATTTAGCGCCTTTTGTTAGTTTGATTGATGATGAGTTTAAACTGGTTACTTCACGATTGGGTGACAAATTGCGAGTCGCTGGTACCGCTGAATTTAATGGCTATAACTTAGACTTAAATGCCACGCGCTGTGAAGCCATTACTCGGCGCGTGCAGCAATTATTTCCAAAAGGCATCATCGCAAACTCGGTACAATATTGGACAGGACTGCGCCCGATGACCCCATCGAACGTACCTTTGATGGGTCGCGCACACTGTGGTCAAGTCAAACATGGTAGTCATAACGCTTCAGCCACTTTTGATAATTTATGGCTTAACACTGGGCATGGCACATTGGGATGGACACACTCTTGCGGCTCTGCAAAGGCCCTTAGTTTGTTAATACAAGGTGAAACGCCCAACGTCGATTTTGATTTTATCGGCATGAGCGTTTAATCAGATCAGTGATATATGCAGATTACAAACAAAAAAGGCGCTCACTTTACGTGAACGCCTTTTTTGTATTTCTACAAATCTATAATTAACTTTATGCTAGTGCGCCTTCTGCTACAGTTTCCGTAGCAGTAAATAAACTATCTACACCCATATCCAATGCTTCTAATTGCACAGGCACACCATTAACGGCGGCATTACCACTCAACTGATCAATCAACGTCTCATCAGTCAAATCATTAACGCTGACACCTGCATGCGCTTGCGCAATTTTCTGCTTCACCCCTTTGCGTCCGTGACCAAAGCCATGCGGGATACTGACCACGCCTGGCATCAGCTCGTCGGTCACTTCTGCCACGATAATCACGCTCCCTACGCGAGAAGTTACTCTGACATCTTGACCGTCGGTAATCCCATGCTGCTCTGCCGTTTGCGGATGCAGCATTAATGTACAACGAGATTTGCCTTTTACCAATCGATGGCTATTGTGCAACCATGAGTTGTTACTACGCACATGACGACGGCCAATGAGTAAAATCTCATCATCATTATACTGCTGTACCATCTCTCTCACCCGTGCCAAATCTGCTTGATAAAAATCTACATGAAGATGAATCTGCTTGTCTGCATGCTTGATAGCGTCTGGCAACATGCTATGCAATGGCCCTAAATCAATGCCGTGTGGATTTTCCATCAACGCCTCTAACGTGACTTCTTTATGAGGTCCGTACTTTAAACCCTGCTCTAACAGAAATTTCGGTCCAAATGCCTTTATCGCTGCACGTTCTTTTTGCGTTGCTTCGGGCGCATCTTTATCCAAGCGTGCTGCTAGCTCTAAATAAATCTCCCAATCATGTCTCGTCTCTTCTGATCTCTCAAACAAAGCAGGCGAGTATTTGGCGACATTATGGACAGCAAAACCGTTAAATGTAACGTCGTAATGGTCACGCTCTAACGGTGATACGGGCGGTAAAATAATATTGGAATGGCGACTGGTCTCGGTCACAAAGTAATCAAGTGACACCATAAACTCTAGTTTTGACAGCGCTTCATCCAACTTTTCACCGTTTGGGGTACTTAGAACAGGGTTGCCAGCGATCATGACGAATCCTTTTAACTGACCTTCCCCTTCTACCAACATCTCATCTGCCATCGCAACCACTGGATACTCACCATTAAAATCTGGCAAGTTGCTCACGCGGCTATGACGTTTACCCAGATAGCCTGGACCCGAACTGTTCACAACATCGACGGCAGGATTCGGGAACATCAATCCGCCCACTTCATCTAAACGACCCGTGACGATATTAATGACCATGGATAAGTACTGGCTCAGCAATCCAAACTCTTGCACTGAGATGCCCATACGGCCATAACAAACCGAGCTTTCTGCTTCACAAAACTCTTTGACGATACGTTTGATTTCAGGTGCAGTGATACCCGTAATATCTGCCACTGATTCAGGCGTGTATTCTTTAGCAAACAAAGCAAGTCGGTCAATCTCTGGTGCTAAATCGGCGACCTTGCCATCTAACTTAGCATAGCCTTGCGCATAGATTTCATTCAGCATGGCAAGTAATAGCAACACGTCTGTCGCGGGGCGAATAAAATGGTGCTCACTAGCGATATCGGCAGTTTCTGTGCGTCTTGGATCAATCACCACCACCTTGCCCGCGCGGGCTTTGATGTCTTTTAGCTTTTGGCGCATGTTTGGTGCGGTCATGATACTGCCGTTAGAGGCCAGCGGATTGCCACCGATGATGAGCATGTATTGGGTGTGATTGACATCAGGAACTGGAATACGCAGCATGTGACCAAATAGATGCATGCTAATAATATGATGTGGCAGCTGGTCGATAGAAGTGGCAGAAAAACGACTGCGCGTCTTTAAACTGGTAAGTAGTTGTTTGATGGTCAACATACCACCCATGTTATGTACGTTAGGATTACCTAGATAAACACCCAACGCATTTTGACCATACTTTTGCTGTATGGATTGAATACCTGCGGCGACTTTATCCAACGCTTCTGGCCAACTAATAGATTTCCAACCGTCTGCCGTTCTTTCTACCGGCTGACGCAAACGGTCAGGATCTTCATGCAAATCTTGCAAAGCGGTGGCTTTCGGACAAATATAGCCTTGCGAAAAAGGATCGTTTTTGTCCCCTTTAATCGACAAAACTTTTTCGCCATCATGTTTTATTTCGACACCGCACATCGCCTCGCACAATGTACAAGTTCTAAAATGCGTTTGCATTTCGCCTAACGTTGGTGCAGCCGTGGTTGTGGCCATAGTCACTCTCCCTGTTGTGTTTTTTTGTTCTAGATTTCATGACAATAATTTTTGCTTATTATCACTACTGACTAGTATTGCTTCCGTGCAAAAAATTGGCAAACAGTGCATCAAAGCTGATACTCAACGTGGCAATCGCTTGCTGCCTTGAATAACGCTGCTGATGACAGCCTAATATGAGCTCATGTACTTGTGCCGCCGCCATATCGACGCATAGATTGACAGCACTGCGCTCGCAAGTGCGATTAGATAACTGCAATCCCTGAATAAATATCTCTGTCCACTCTTCTTGTACCTCGGTGACTAAATTGCCCAATCCGTTGTTTAACGAAGATTGATTTTCTATATTGGCAGTAAACCGTGGGCGATCCTCTAACAAATGTTGAAACAGTGCAATGTTTTGAAATGCCGAATCAAAAATCATCACCAAACATTGCTGACAGCGCTCATTAAACTGCGCTTTACTTAATACATCATAATCTTTGAGCATATCGACCCACGCCAGTCGCATGGGCGATAAATAATTGTCTTTTAGCTGGGTGCTCAATTCATTTTGCAGCGTGTCTAGGCTGTCAAAATGGTTATAAAAGCTTGGCTGTGCGATACCAGCACCTTTGGCCACTTTATTCATGCTCATGCCCTGAGCGCCCTCCAAGCTATACAGTCTCAAGGCACTTTTTAATAACGCACGCCGCGTCTTGGCTTTCGCCAGCTCACGTTTCGTTTGCACTTTTTCAACGCTCATTTTGTTAGGTGCATTCGCTATCAATATACACTCGCTTATCAAAAATAATTCATAGGATTTCATCTTAACTATAAGGCTATAGTCATTTTAACAAGAAGTCTATCATTAAATGTTACACGGCATTCACTCTCTAGGGTCTGTTGATAACGACTGCCAATTTTTAGTGTTTTTTATCTATCAACTTAAAAATATTTATGCTGTCAGTTTTATAATTTACGGCCAAAATTACTGAGTAGCTTTACGTATATCACTGATAAAGTACGCTATTTATTACACAAATGGATGACTCATAACACAGATGCGCAGATTCCCATAATGAAGCAACACTCTAAACATTGCGTATACAGACAACGGGATTTTGAACGCTTATATTAAATATCACCAGTTGGCTTAAGTTTTACCCAAAGCAGCTGAGTGAAGTGTGAAATAAAAACAGATGGAATAATAATCTCGATAAACAACCAAATAATAAAAAGGAATATAACAATGAACGAACATACGCTAAAAGGTGAATGGAACCAGATGAAAGGGTCAGTCAAACAGAAATGGGCAGAGCTCACTGATGACGATCTCACCCATATCGAAGGTAGTCGTGATAAGTTGGTTGGCCGTGTACAAGAGCGTTATGGCCACGCCAAAGAAGATGCGGAGCGCGAAGTAGACAGCTGGCGTCTCGAAAATAAATACTAATGAGCTTTGGTAAGCAATCTTGTTTTGAGTAAATCAAAAAAAACCGCATAAAAATATATGCGGTTTTTTTATATCAATGGTCATCGATATGTTTATTCAGAAATATCAATCAGCATCATCCAGACACGATAAAACCGCATAGCAATCAATTGTTATGCGGTTTTATTGTTAACTATCCATGTTACCTATCACGACTGCTTTCTATGCATCCTTGCACAAATATTCAGTATATTGTGATACTGGGCATCCTGCCCTTTTTACTACATTACAGCTTCAGTATTAACTGCTGCTATCAGCACAGGTTATGTGTCCTTACTTCAATGACCATTATCATCCTGATGCTGGTCATTGAATCATTATCCTTAATGCGGTCAACTCAATCCTTGAGTCACATTTCCTAATGCCGTGTGACTATAATGCCTAATTCTGACTCTCATGTTAAGTCGCGTAAACGTCATTGCTTGTAAGCATATGCTTACAAAAGCCTATTTTACTTGTCATAATCATTACAACTTATTAACGCAAATGACACTTAACATCAAGTTTTGTGTTTTATCATAGATAATGTAAGAAAATATTTCAAAAAATATAGCGCTAAAAACTCACCCGTCTAATGCTATTTTAACGTTGTCATACCAAAGTATCAAAAAATAAGCCCTGCTGTTGGTTACTATAAAATCAGGGTCGCCAACCTTCTATCTCTCTGAAAACATTATAGGATACTGCATTATGAAAATTCTAAAGCCATTCTCATTTAAGGCGGTAGTATCTGCTGGCTTTGTGGTGGCATTACTAGGTACGACTGTCGGTTGTGCAGTGGTAGGTCCAGGCTATGACAATCAATCCATCTATCGCGGTGATCGTAGTCGTCAAAACAATAGTTTTAATCATGTCAGCCAGCAGTTAAGACAGGACCTACGTCGTAAAGGCTATCAGGTCATGGATATTAAATCTGATAACTACCGCGGTGATCGTGCCATCACGGCTTATGCTAAGAAGAACAATCAAGCCTACGAGCTTAAGTATACCTATCCCTCTCTAAGGCTTATCAGCTCAAGCAAGGAGTCTTGGTCCAATAATTGGGAAGGTCAAAAGCATCAAAAAAACAATGGTCGCTATAAAAAAAATAAACATAAGAACAAAAATAATGGCAAACATCATAACGGTAAGCATCATAAAAACTGGTGATATTGAAGACTGTATAAAGCCGCGTCACCCATTAGCGCATTTATACATTTAGTGGTCTTCAAATGAGCAAAACTGATTGTTTTGATCTTTTTAGCCACCTACTCGAAATATTAAAAACGTATTCATATTAGGATAACCTTATGAAAAATTTATCATTTTCAACATTCAAAACTGTGGCATCTGTTGGTATGTTCGCAGCCTTACTAGCGGCAACCACTGGCTGTGTCACTACGCCTGGTGGCTACAATATATATGACGATATTTACGAAGATGTTTATAAAGACAGTCACGAGCATAAAAAACACAAAGGCAAGCACAGCAAAAACGATAAACATGATAAACACAATTACGATTCTGCTGTCGAGCAGCGAGCCACCAATAAAGTCCGCAGCATGGGATACCGTGTCAAAGATGTCAAATATAAGAAAGGCGATCGTAAAATTAAGGTCAAAGCCGAACGTGGTCGCGACGATTATAAAATCGAGCTGGGCTATCCAAGCTACAACGTGATTAAGCTCAAAAAACACTGATTACTTTTGAGGCGTTCACACCCTTTTTCTATAGGCAATTGAAGCCTTTTAACCTTTGGAACCAAATAAGTCATTCAGTGGCTTATTTGGTTTTTTTATAAGAAATCTTATACTTTATAAGCTGAGATTCTTGCTTTATAAAATTAAAAATCCAAGACTTTTATCACATCATAGGCTGGTGTTTCATACGGGTGCGCCTCTTTTAATGCGGCAATGGTAGCATCGATAAATGCTTCATCTACCACCATTTCAACTCGCCATTCATCGACCATTTCTAAACTATCCTGTGTGCCAATATGCGGCTCACTGCCTGATAGTGGCATAAACTGACCAGCTCCTCGTACCTGCCAACAGCATTGCTCATAGTTTCCAATCTTCCCAGCGCCAGCAGTAAACAGAGCTGACTTTACTTTGTCTAACGCTTCATCAGGAATAAAAACGGTCAATTTATACATAGATTTACCTCATAAAATATATTTAAGTATCAATCTGCTATTTCTTAGACAAGGAAGGATGATCGGTCCATATATAACGTAGCAGCCAATCTTTAGCGTCGCCTGCATAATCGATACCAATGCGTGGGCGTAGTGATACAGGTGGATGGCAGCCATCATCTTCTATCCAAACTTCTGATGATGGCGAGATAGGTTTGCCATATAAATCACGATCAATTTGCAAGCGTTTCGTCAATTTACCAGGGCCTGCAAACTGTTTGGGATGGCTAAGCTGTTTGTCTGAGTTAAGTAGTTGCTCGTCAACTAGACGATCGCTATCCTCTGTCAAAAATCCAGCGCGTATCAGTACAGATTCAGGCGACTCTGCAGCACCACTGATTAAGTTAAGCATATGATGTACACCATAGGTCAAATAGACATAGAACACACCACCTTGCTCATACATAATCTCTGTGCGCGCCGTTCGAGTACCTGCATGTGAATGGCAGGCAGGATCATCTTGACCAATATAGGCTTCGGTCTCTGAGATACGCATTCGCAGTACTTTCACCGTACCATCGGTATCTATCAATTTTCTACAGAGCACTTTGCCAACCAAGTCAGCAGCAACTACACAGGTTGGACGCGTAAACCAACTAGGCTCTAAAACAGTTGAGGAAGCAGTAGACATCAGCGAAACCTTTTCTTATTTTTATCATCTAATTGACATGACCAAATACTAATAAACAAGTATTAGGGCGTGTCCTCAATTCAATCGATAGTTATCTAAATGGGTCAAAAATGGCTAAATCTTGCCAAATGGCGTCAAATAGCTGACTAATATCTCGATATTATCTGCGCTATTTTTCTTGTTTGACTGCGATTTATCTCATGTTTATCACCATTTTTAAAATGAGGACACGCCCTAGTAAATTAGCACAAAATTAAGATAAGATATTAAGGACAATGTTTACGCTATGTTTGATTTTCTATACGAGTTAGGCTACATATCTGTGTCCAAAAGACTAATATTGATAGTGCGTGGTAAGCATCAATATTTATGGATAAAGAAGGTTTCGCCATTAATTGTTATTGATAAATAGATAAAAATCGCAGTCTGTTTTGAGTAGTTCCATTATGCCAGTCTGTTTTAAGTAGTCTGTTAATAGGTTTGAGGGGCAAAATAACTGGTTCCTTTGGGGTATACCCTAAAATCTAATCAAATTACTCTATATGGCTTATTTGTCTAAAGCGAATAATTAAATGGTTCGTTATACGCTGTTTAATAGACAAGTATTTATACATAAAAAAGGCAAAATAAAGGAGTCTAAAACCACCGTTTTTTTAGACTCCAAAATTTTAAGAAATTTTTATTAGGTGTACCATCACAATTGATTAACTCTGTCTTAACAACACTTATATGTAATAAATCAACCGCAATCCCAGTTGTATACTAACTGGTTAAAATCTCGTGCTAAAAGTGCTTCAGGCGTAATAAAGAAATTCGCTACACCCATATCACCCCACATGATATCCACGTCATCATCGCTATCAAGTTGGAATAACAGAATATATTGTCTTAATGATTTCTCATATTCACGAGGGTCAGTTTGGGTGAAATAAGGATAGCCTAGGATTTGATGACCACCAACGCCTGCCAGTTCGAGGTATTTGTCAATAACATCGTAAGGGTCAACATCATCCAACCCTTTCGCTTTGAGCTCTGCTTCTATAGCATCTTCATCATAAAGTTCGCTCGTTTCAGATGGTGTTTTTCCTGTGACTTCATAAGGGTCGTAAGCATAGAGATTAGAAGACTGCACCGCCTGCTCAAATGTTAGGGCAAATTCGTCATTCACACCAAAAGGTAATACGTAATCCTCTTCTAGAAAAATGGTTTTGACACTAGCCATAGCCTCGTCTAAGTCGGCTTGATTAACAGGTAAGTTTGTATCTGCCCAATAACGCACTTGATAAGTATCACTGGGATAAGGTTTATCAAAATCAGCACCGTATAAGTCAGTATTGCCAATATATATCTGTAAGATACCATTATCAGGCAATGGTTGCGGTAGTTGCGTTAAATCCACAGCATTACTTAACTCTGAAAAATTTATCTGCACGAGTAACGCCAATGGTTTGCCGTCCGCCTGACTGGGATAGGTTTCGCCCATCGGCAAATAACCCATACCACCCACTTTACTGGCAGTTAAAGGTAACTTTCCATTGCTATTTTTTAGTATCATTCGCACCATTTCAACACGGCTTTTTTCAAGCATTGTTTGCAAGGTTGGGCTAGGTAAATTAGTATCGTCCGTCATATTCACTCGCTATAGTTATTTTAATGATTAGTGGATTACTTTGTATCTAAATACTGATCCCTGCAGTTAATCTGATAGAAATTAACTTGGGAGATTTTAATCACACAGCTCGATAATCCTGTGCTGTGGGTTTGATAGTGATTAAGTTCCTGTCCAATACTAGCAGTTCGATGCCTGTATAGCGCACCGATCACAGATAGAATATGTATGTTAGGTACACCACGAAGTACACTGCGACTATTTCACTGAGCAAAACCATTGATAACATTAGCACGCAGCCGAGTATTCAAGTCCTCACTAGGGAACCAATATTAATATAATGACATAAAAAAACTGAGCACATGGCTCAGTTTTTTATTTTATGCTAAGTATCAGATACTTATTTTAATGGCACACCAATACGGTCAGCCACTTCTTCATAAGCTTCAATCACATCACCTAGTGACTGACGGAAACGGTCTTTATCAAGTTTCTTCTTAGTGTTCTTGTCCCAGATACGGCAGCCATCTGGTGAGAACTCATCACCTAACACGATACGGTCATGGAATACGCCAAACTCTAGTTTAAAATCAACTAAGATTAAATCACCCGCATCAAACAATGCCTTTAATACATCGTTGACTTGATAGGTCAACTCTTCCATCTTAGCCAATTGCTCTTTGGTCGCCCAGCTAAGAGAGACAGAGAGTGACTCATTAACCATTGGATCACCAAGCGCATCGTCTTTATAAAACAGCTCATAAGTAGGCGGCGTCAATGCTTGACCTTCTTCTAAGCCCAAACGACGTACCAAGCTACCAGCTGCAAAGTTACGAACCACGCACTCTACAGGAATCATGTCCAAGCGTTTAACCAACACTTCATCATCAGACAATTGCTTCTCGAAATGCGTTTCGATACCCGCATCAGACAATTTTTGCATGATAAAAGCATTAAAGCGGTTATTCACCACGCCTTTACGTGCCAATTGTTCGATACGTTTACCATCAAGCGCTGAGGTATCATCACGGAAGTGCAAAATCAGAAGATCATTGTCTTCTGTTTCATAGACAGATTTGGCTTTACCTTTATACAACAGTTGTTGCTTTTGCATTATGGGGGTTCCTGTTCGTTCAAGCTTATGTGGTAAAAACGCGCAGCTATCGCTGACTTATATGTTACAAGTTAAAGACGATTATAATAAAAAAACCGCCAAAGTCAGCGATATAAATAAGGGAGTCAATTTGGTTTAATTCGAGGCGTTACTGACAGCGCGCTGTGGTTTTGGCAGCTGATACTGATTGCCTGATTCATTCTTTAGTTTGAGCGTGTTCGCGCCTACATTAGGCGTTGGGTATAAAGGCACAAAAGGCGCCGTTTCTTGGGCAGCTGGTAGCTCTATCGGCGCAAGTTTTTTGCTTTGTTGATAATCTAAGCTGCCATTGTCGCGTTTGCCTAGCAAATCTTTGGTACTCTGGCAGCCACTTAATACTAAGGTGCTACCCAAAACTAGGGTCAGCATTGCTGGAAATAATTTTGTCGTTGATGATGCTGTCTTTGATGTCACTGTCATCATGTTGTCTCTCTGAGTTAGCAGTTGTGACTCATTTAGGCGACTGGCTTATCATTATAAGCTGGCTCACCGCCAACTCGAAAGTGAACAATCGAGTTGGCCACAAGCCTTAAATCACTGAGTATCCATTTATAGTATATTTGCCCGAACCAACGCTTGATCGATAGTGTCGTGATGTGCGTCAGCCAGCCAAACCAAGGGTAGACGAATACCTTTATCTATCATTCCCATTTTATGTAGTGCATATTTCGCTGGGATAGGGCTTGATTCGATAAACAAGTCACGATGTAGATGCTTGACCACGTCATGGATTTTACCAGCCGCATCAAAATCACCACGTAAGCCAGCAGCAAAAGTTTCGCTCATGGCTTTTGGCGCTACGTTCGCAGTGACCGAGATATTGCCTTTGCCACCTACTTTCATCAAATCAAGCGCCGTACCATCGTCACCAGATAGTACGACCATTCTATCACCAACGACTTTAATCAGTTGCTCACCGCGACCGACAGAGCCTGTGGCATCTTTGATAGCAACGATATTATCAATATCACACAAACGCTCGACTGTTTCTTGCGCGATATCAACGACCGTACGCCCTGGCACGTTATACAGCATTTGCGGTATATTGACAGCGTTGGCAATGGCTTTGTAATGTTGGAACAAGCCTTCTTGCGGTGGCTTATTATAATAAGGAGCGACTAGCAAAGCACAGTCTGCGCCTGCATCTGCTGCATCTTGAGTCAGTTTGATCGCTTCCATCGTGTTGTTGGCACCAGTACCCGCGATGACCGGTACACGACCTTTGACATGCTGGACAAAATAGCGAATGACATCGCTATGCTCTTGCATAGATAGGGTCGCTGATTCACCAGTAGTACCAACAGCCACAAGGCAATGCGTGCCCTGCTCTATCTGCCAATCTATGAGGTCTGCCAGACGTTTATAATCGACCGTGCCGTCAGGATGCATGGGCGTTACCAAGGCTACCATTGAGCCTTGTAGTCGGGTTTTGATCTCGTCGTATGCTGTGCTCATAACCGTGCCTTACTGTATTATCCTAGCTTTTATCAAAGCTGTCACATGATAGGTCGTTTGCAAGTGGCCAAAGCGGTATATGCGTTGATAGACGCTGATGGCATGACTTGCTTGATGTTAATTCGGCGTCTCTATTTACTATAATAGCGTTTGCAGCAGAGATTCTTATGTATACGAAGCACTTGCTAAACGATAGAATTATAATAATAAGAGCGCTGGTTAGTGTAGCATATTTTGGTTTAACCGCTATCAATCAATTGGCCATACGCCCATAAATTTAATGCCAAAAAATACGTTCTATCATTCACTGACAATCATCAAATTTGGCTCAAAACCTTACTGTTACATGCTCATATCACGGTAAATCAGTTTAGCTGAATAAATAAACGCTGATAAGTCTCTTCTGTAATATTAACGAATCGTCAACACATCAATAGTGGGACGGTAAAGTCGAAAGGGCAGTCCTCGTGTCCCAATACCACTACTGACGAATATATTATATGTTATTACCAAGCTGACGAAAGCACAATCATTGATGTACACACTGCTTTGACGCTTTTAATGACATTTAGTAAAGCTCGAAGAATGGCCTCTACTCAATCCGTAACCCGATAATCGCAGGGATACCTTGACGGATAACTTCCATCGTCACCACGCCTTTTTCAGGTAATGATGAAATCGCATCTGAAAAGTCAGTTACTTCCTTAATCGGTTTTTGATGGAAATTGGTAATGACATCCCCTGCCAATATACCCGAACGTGCAGCAAGCCCAGTGGGGTCAACTGTCGTCACCAAAATGCCTGTTTTATGATCTACGGCGATTTCGGCTTGCTCATCGACAGTCAAATTACGTAGACGTAAGCCCAACTGTACATCGTCATTCTGTTGATCACCGCCTTGTGCTCTCACGTCATCAGGTGCATACGCAAGCTGGCCACTGACCATCATTTGCTTACCATTACGCTGAATCTGCGCACGGAATGCATCACTTGGCTTAGCTCGATTTAGCAGATTCAACAAATCTGAGGCCTGCATAATCTGCACATTGTTATATTGCAAAATAATATCACCAGGTTTTAGACCAGCCTTTTGTGCTGGTGAGTCTGGTGACACACGTGTCAATAGCGCACCTTGAGGGCGAGCCAGCTTATAAGCCTCAGCTAGATTACGATCGATATCTTGTGGATAAATACCTAGATAAGCACGCACCACTTCGCCATCTGTTTTTAGCTGCTGATAGATATCCATTGCCGCGTCAATCGGTATCGAGAATGATAGCCCCATATAACCACCGGTACCACTAAAGATACGCGAGTTAATACCAATAACTTCACCGCGCTGGTTAAAGAGTGGCCCACCTGAATTACCTGGGTTCAGTGCCACATCTGTTTGAATAAATGGCACACTGGTCTCACGCGAAAAACTGCGCGATTTGGCACTGACAATACCCGCGGATGCCGAGTAATCAAAACCAAATGGTGAACCAATCGCTAGTACAGGCTCTCCTACTCTCAGCGCATTCGAGTCACCGATAGGTAGAGGTGGGAATTTATTACCCACGACTTTCAACACTGCCACATCTGAGCGCTCATCACTACCGACTAAAACTGCATCTAGCTCGGTTCTATCATTGAGTGTGACCGTGATTTTATCCGCACCTTCCACCACATGATGGTTGGTCAGCATGTAGCCATCAGAGCTGACAAAGAAAGCTGTGCCATAAGCATGCTCAATCGCTGGCATGGTAGCCTGTTCAGGAATACTTAGACGATCGCCAAAAAACTGACGTAGCAGCTCAGCTGTCTGCGCCTTGGCAAGCTCAGCTTCACTAATCGTTTTTGTGACGTTCACACGGGCGACTGCTGGGGTCACTTGTTGCACCAAGTCAGAGAAGTCTGCCGTGCTGACTGCAGCTTGAGCACTGGTCATAGTCGTGGCGGTCATACCAACGACCATCGATGTACTGACAGCAAGCGCCAACGCACTACGCTGTAACCAATGCTGCATATTCAATTTAGATTGTGCTGTAAACATATCTGTACGCATACCATCCTCCATATGAGTGATCATGATTGTTATTATTGTCAATGTTAATAAATTGGTTCTGGTTATTCTCTAGAGCCATTATAAGACAGGTAAAAAATGTGACTTTAGCTTAAGCCATCTTAATATTTTTTAGCTTGTCTGCATGCTATATCTATATCTATATTTTATTGCCTTTGCATGGCAACCGTTGCTGCAACTCTTTCATAGTGAATTCACGATACAAGCTGCATGCACGATAAATGCCGCTACTGTATGATAAACCATCACGTTATTTTGCTATCATTTCAGTAATTCAGGATAACCCAAGGATTGGTTATTTCATAATGGTTCTATACCCTGTTGTGGTTGCTCAATACTATAATCAACCCACTATAATATCGATACAAGACAGCCGAGTACAAGCAATACCTTTATATAGTTGACGATGTGGCAGTGTCATAGTGGATAAACTGTGTCGTGGTAAGCTCAGCCTTAGTAGGTATGAAATAAAATCATGTTATGATGGCAAGCCTAATAACTTTATAAAAAATGTAGGTTAATAGCCATTATTATTACGGACTATATATTTATAGAATTGGCTATCATCACCCTTATTTTTCATCTTTTGCATGTCTAGAGACGCTTATACCATTTCTAAAAATTTGAATAACAGTAAAACAAGTGCAGGTACTACCGCTCGTAAGCCAAGCCAGTAGCACAAGCAAGGTTGACACTGCTAATTGTATTTCTTGAGATGGGCATTATTTGTCTAGGAATGCGTTTGTCTCTATTACTTTATAGTATATATATCATATCTGGCTCACGTTATGATCCATGATGGTTGTCATTGTTGTCACTTAACCATTATTGTCACTTGGCCATTGTTGTCGTTCAGCTTTTGTAAAATGTGCCTCTATAGATAGGTGCTAAAGAGCGATTGATTGATAGATATAAAATATGACAAGATTATAAAAGGATCAATTTATGGATACCGCCCTATTATTATCTGGCGTGGTTGGGATTGGCATCGCCGCCCAATGGTTGGCTTGGTACTTAAAGCAACCGTCCATTTTATTTTTATTACTGATTGGTATTATCGTCGGTCCTGTACTGGGTATCTTCGATCCCGACTTGGTATTGGGGGAGCTGATGTTCCCTTTCATCTCTTTGGGTGTAGCGATTATTCTCTTTGAAGGCTCGCTGACCTTAGAGTTCGATGAGATTAAGCAGCATGGAACTGTCGTACAAATGCTGGTATCGGTAGGCGTTCTCATCACCATCGCTATCGTCGCGTTATCGACCTATCTATTATTTAATGTCGATCCACTAATCGCCTTACTATTCGGTGCGCTGGTTTGCGTGACTGGCCCAACGGTCATTATGCCGTTACTGCGCAGTGTGCGCCCGAATAAGACGATATCTAACATCCTAAAATGGGAAGGTATCATCATCGATCCAATCGGCGCTATTGCGGTGGTATTGGTCTATGAATATATTATCTCGGGCGGCGAAGCCAGTAGTATTTTATTGTTTGCTAAAATCGTTGTGTTGGCGACTGCAATGGGTATGGCAGGCGCTTGGGTACTGGCGTTCCTTATGCGCCGTCATATGATTCCTGAGTTTTTACGCAATGTCTTTACCCTTGCGTTTGTCTTGGTTCTGTTCTCAATATCGAACCATTTAGAGCACGAGTCTGGTCTATTGACCGTTACAGTATTGGGTGTGGCATTGGCGAACTGGCCAAAATTCCCACGTGAGACGATTCTAGAGTTCAACGAATCCTTAACCATTCTACTGATTTCTGTGCTCTTTATTATTTTGGCGGCACGTGTAGAACTGGCAAGCTTAATGAGTGTTGGCTTTGCAGGGCTCGTATTACTTGCTATCGTGATGTTTGTGGCGCGTCCGCTATCTGTTTGGGCATCGGCTATCGGCTCAAACCTCAAGACCAATGAAAAGCTGATGATTAGTTGGATTGGGCCGCGTGGTATCGTCGCGGCAGCTATTTCATCACTGTTTGCTATTCGCTTGCAAGAGTATGATATTCAAGGCGTTGAGCTGCTCGTACCATTAGTATTTATGGTCATTATTGGTACGGTTATGATTCAGGGCTTAGGCTCAAAAGTGGTCGGCAACTTGCTTGGCGTCCGTGAGCCTGAGACCAACGGTATTCTTATCGTCGGTTCAAACCCCATCGCACTACTGATAGCCACCTCTCTCAAAGATCAAGGCTTTGATGTCATCGTTGCGCATAATAACTATACCAACATCGCGCGCGCACGCATGAGTGGCCTGCGTACTTATTTTGGTAATCCCATCTCTGATCATGCCGATCATCACCTTGACCTTATCGGTATTGGGCGTTTGTTTGCCATGAGTATGGACAAGGAAATGAATACCTTGTCCGAGATTCATTATCGTCATGAATTTGGTGAACGCAAATTATACCGCCTAAAATTCAGCGATGAAAAGGCCAGAAGCGAGCGTGACGACAAGCAATCAAATTTCCACTCACAATGGTTGTTTGGCAAAGATGCGACGTATACCAAGCTTGCCAGTATGCTGTCCAAAAAAGCCCGAATCAAAATAACCAACATCACTGACAGCTATAGTTTTGAGCAGTACAAAGCCGATAACAAACAATTTGTCCCGCTCTATACCATAGACAAAGAGGGCAAATTGCATGTCATCACCGATCATTTTGATGGTAATGTCCCTCGTGATCGCAAGCTCATCTCGCTAGTAGTAGAAGATGAAGTACAACCAAAGCCAGTAGATGTGACGCCCAAGCAAGAACAAGCTCGCATGGCGGCAGATGCCAACTTTGAATCTAGCTCAAAAGCGCCTGAAAAACGCAAAGAGAAGGAGCTTAGCCCTGAGGATAGCTCGACAGCAGCGCCAGAATCTTCGGCCGATAATGATAAAAAGGATGAGCAAAATACTGCCCATCAATCACCAAACGGCCCAAACAATAGCGCAGAGTCCAAGTCATCGCCAGTCGCGAAGTCTGAGCAAAAAGAAGAATCAAAACCCACTGCTACGAGCACAGACAATAAAGGCGTCATGTCTGCAAACTCGACAGCGACTTCAAAAACGAAAGCCTCTACGAGTAATACCAATGGCAATGGCAGTGCGCCTAAAAATAAAAAAGGCGCGCTTGATCCAAATCGCTTACCTGACTCTGGTCAAGACAATGCCAAAAGTGCTGACATCGAGATTGCTCAGGATACCAAGCCGACGAGCTTAGAAAGCAAGGTAGATAATGAAGTAGATAATAAAGATAAGTAATAGTAAATAGCTAGTAAATAGCCAGTAAATAAATAATGACGCCCACTCTTTGAGTGACTATTTATCTACTATATTGATGGTTTAAGAAACACAAAAGCCCCAACGTAATGTTGGGGCTTTTTATGGTAACGATTTTGATAATCTCTCTAACATGGAAAACAATCAAATGCTGGCTTATTAGGGCGTGCCCTCAATTCAATCGAGTGTCCTCTAAATGGGCTAAAAACAGCTAAATTTTGCCAAACATCGTCAAATAGTTGGTCAATATCTCGATATTATCTGCACTATTTTCCTCGTTTGACGGCAATTTATCTCATTTTTATCACCATTTTTAAAATGAGGACACGCCCTAGAACTTCACTATGAAGCCAGCTATTCAATATCCAGCTTATCCTGTACCGTTGACCATATACGCGCACCCACTTCATCGGCATTGCCTGATGCATCAATACGCTGTATGCGCTCAGGATACTCGCTCGCCAATTGACTAAAGCCTTCATGCACCCACGTAAAAAACTCGGTCGCCTGCTGCTCAAAGCGATCGGCAGCACTACGCTTGTTGGCACGTGTCATGCCTTCTGATACTGACAAATCCAACCATAAGGTTAGCTCAGGCAGCTGCGGCACAAATTGCTCAATCAGCGCATCAATCTTGGCTCGTACTGCCTCATCCCCATGTGCACGACCAAACCCTTGATAGGCAATGGTAGAGTCCGTAAACCTGTCGCATATCACCCATGTACCACTTTGTAGCGCAGGTATAATCACTTGCTGCATATGATCACAGCGCGCGGCGAATAGCAGCAACAGCTCTGTATCATCATTAATATCAGTGGCAGGGTCTAATAATATATCGCGCAATCGCTCAGCGAATGGACTACCACCCGGCTCGCGAGTACGTAGATACTGGATGCCGCTGTCTTCGAGACGCACGCAAAGCTGTTCAATCGCGGTGGTTTTTCCAACGCCTTCCGTTCCCTCAAAGCTGATAAAACGCCCCAAAGTAGGCGTCGTGTCGGTATGGATAGGGCTTGAGGCAGATAGATTCGATGATAGTTCATCAGTGTGCATAGGTGCTGACATGATATGACCTTATGTCATTGATGAGCGTTATGTAGATAGTTGCATAACGCTCAGTAAATGATAGGTTTTTTAAGAAGATATAGAGGTGCTGCTGCTATATATACTAAGCTACTGTGATGCTGCTTGTGCTTTCTTTTCGCGCATGACTTTTAGATAGTCTTTTACCGCTTGATTGTGTGCAGCCAAGCTGTTGGTGAATTTGTGTCCACCGGTACCAGTCGCGACAAAGTATAGCGCATCACTGTCGGCAGGATGCAAAGTCGCTTCGATAGAGGCCGCAGATGGCAGTGCGATTGGCGTTGGCGGTAAGCCATCGATTTGATACGTATTATAAGACGTTTTTTCGTTGATGTCTTTGCGACGAATATTGCCATCATAGCGACTGCCCATACCATAGATAATGGTCGGATCGGTTTGCATGCGCATGCCTTTATTCAGACGGTTTCTAAATACCGCCGACACCAACGCTCGCTCTTCTGCCACACTCGTTTCTTTTTCGATAATAGACGCCATCACCAACGCTTCATAGGGGCTATCATAAGGCAAGTTGGGCGCACGATTTTCCCATGCTTCGGTCAATGCTTGCTGCTGACGCTTGTACAAATCAGTGAGCACTTTTTTGTCACTGGTGTCTTCACCATAATAATAAGTATCAGGCGCAAACCACCCTTCGAGATTATAATTGACAATCGGGTCGCTACTATTAACCACGCTGTCTGGCAATATACCCGCCAAATCCAAGGCTTGGGCAATACTGGCATTGTCTTTATCACTGCCATTAGCATCGGTCAGGATTTCTTTTTTGATACCATTATTATCGCGCAGTGTCTGATAAAGGTCTTTGGACGTTTTGCCTTCGATAATTTGTACCTTAACCATCGCCGCTTTTGCACCTTGTGCTAGCACTTGCAACGCTTCAGCAATGGTTGGGTTTTCTGGTAATTGGTAAATACCTGCATGTAATGGCGCATCGACTTGCGATTTGATATAAAGCTTGGCCACACTGGCAGAAAACAGCGGAATCTGCTGTTGCCACTGTGGCAGTAAGCCATAATAAGTCTGACCCTGCCCAATCGTAACCATCTTGGCTGGCTGCTCGATACGTCCAAATAATGTCTGATAGACCATGACTAAGAAAAACGCCGCAATAAGTCCCAATACCAGCAATACTTGATAGCCACGCTGCATAAAAAACGATGGGTTGTCCACTTTATACTGACGCGGCTTACTCTCTCCGCTGATCAGTGACACATTGGTCGCAGGCGTCTCCTTTACTCCATCCTCTACTGGCTGTGAATCCGGCAATGTGGTATCGACACGCGCCTCAACGCTGCTATCTTGTTGATTCGATGGCGTTTCATTCGGACGTTCAGGAGGTGTTTCAGGGGTAGGCTTGCTCATGGCAACTCGCAGGGCAGATGTTTGCTAGAATTTAGCACTGAACCGTACCATTTTCAATGGTATTTGCTTAGCTTATGAATTATCTTGCTATTGATAGCAGTTTATATGGCTTAATACTCAGACGCTTTTTTCAGTATTCTCAGCTTATCTATTAATAATGAAAATATCTTATGAACCTACATTTCAATCGAAGTCTTGCCAAAAATTATACCTCCAAAGCACAAATCATACGTGTCCTTAGTGAAGCTTGGGTAAAAGAAAATGGTTACTGCCCCAATTGTAGCGCCCAGCCTTTAACCGAATTTGTTAATGGCAAACCCGTTGCGGATTTTTACTGCGCACATTGTCGTGAGCAATATGAGCTAAAAAGTAAAAAAGCCAAACTAAGCAACATTGTCAATGATGGCGCTTATAAGACCATGATTGAGCGTATCAATAGTGAAGACAATCCCAGCTTTTTCTTTTTGACCTACTCAAAAGAATGCACCGTTAATAATTTTTTAATTATTCCTAAGCAGTTTTTCAAACCCGATATTATTATCAAGCGTAAGCCGTTATCAGCGACTGCCAGACGCGCGGGTTGGGTTGGATGCAACATCGACTTACGGCAAGTACCAGAATCAGGCAAAGTATTTTTGGTCAAAGATCAGCAAGTCATATCACGCGAAAACGTTACCCAACAATTTCAAAAAACCTTGTTTTTGCGTGAACAATCTACTGCTTCGCGTGGTTGGACGCTAGATATTTGGCAGTGTATCGATAGACTTGATACTCATTTTTCGCTAAAGCAAGTTTATGCTTTTGCTGACGAGTTAAAACTTAAACACCCTGAAAATAACTATATTCCAGATAAAATCCGTCAGCAGTTACAGATACTACGTGATAAAGGCATTATTGAATTTGTAAGCCGTGGTCACTATCGAAAATTATACTAACCGCTTCTCGTTGTAGCGCTCAGGTCTCGGCTTCCCTTTTCTATCGCGGTACACATCAGCAATTAACTCATCTCTATCGTCCCATAGCGGTAATCTTGCAGTAGCAACAAGGCGCTGATGAAACTTATGCGCTGGGTAGTTCCAATCAATCTCATCATTAATTTTGAAAAAATACTCTTCATGATAATCAACGTAAGCGTGCATTCTATTTTTTACATAATCATTCCACTGCAATAAAAGCCCAACTGCATTGCGAGCAGGCTTGGTAAAAGCTTTTAAATTGACTGTCAGTGCACACATCACTAACTCATCATTAGGAATGACAGAAATACGCTGCTCAATAACCTCCTCTCGCGTGTACGCATACTCGAACATACCACCGAAGGCGACAAATCTTTTAAAGTCTAGTAAATACATCACACCAAATGATAATTGGGTATAAGGTGATAAATGCACAATTTCATCAGGCTTACTTTTAGCCAGTTGGCAAATTTCATCAAAAACCATTAATCGACGAATTTGTAGTGGAATTCTAGTTTCTTCATAGACTGAGCGCATACGATACTGTCCTTTTAACGATTTCTACTGAGAAAGGATCATTGATCGATTTGCTTGATAGCACAAGTCTGCGTAACAAAAGACGATCACTTCTTTTGAGTACTTTTGCTAATCTAGTTGGCATTGATGACTGAAGTTATTTGTGAGAAATGAAAGTGAATACGATGAAAAAAGATAAGAAAACAGCGCAAAAATTTCAAATAGAAATTGTTGAAACGCTGAGTAATATCGTGGAAGTGGTTGCTGAAGATAAGCAAGATGCATCGATAAAAGCGCAAGAGATGTATCGAAATGAAGAAGTTGTTTTATATCCAGATGATTTTATCGACACTAAATTTAATATTGTTGGATAGGAATAGATTATTTTATTTGGCTTATAAGTGAGTGTTATTTAAATCCCACAACCTCACCTGACAGCAACGTCAAACGGCTCATTGGCATGATGCCACGTAATGCATTGCAAAAGAAAATCTGCGTTAGCTTGGGTAGATCCTCATCTGTTAACGGTCTTATCACGACTGGATATTCCGTACTTGATAGAGCATCGAGAATCACCTGCCGCATGACACCAGCAACGCCCGATTGAGCCATAGAAGGTGTGTACCATTGGCCAGTGGTTAGATAGCTTTCACCCTCTTCGCAGTCACGATTTTCATAACCGTTATTTTTTTGGTCATTACCTTTATGAGCGCTAGATATGGTTTCAGATTTTGACAATGGGGCTTCTGCTAATTGATAGAACACATTGCTCATCGTACCTTCGACCCACTGCCCACTCATATCACGTAACAGCCCTTCACTGAGTATTGACGCGATGCCAGAGGCCAATGGTTCAATCTTTATGCGTTGTAGCTCACCACTAGCGAGGACATTGTCTAAGCGGCTGAGGCTCTTGAGTCCTGCCAGCGGTGGCGGCAAACAGGCAATCTGAGAAGACAAACATATTGCAGAGGCATTGGGCTGTATGGGTACTAAGTTTCCATCAGGCAGAGACAATTGCAGACCCGTAGAGACTCTCATTGCCGTAGCCTTTAGCCATACCTCGCAGTCACTTCCACCTGCCACTGGCGTATAGCCATAACCACGCACCTCTTGTGCAGCGCGGGTCACCACGAGCTTGAGCATACCTTGTTCTAACTGCTGGGCATACAGTGGCAATATGACTAATAGTGATTCGCTGTCTATATTCAGCTGCAAGGCGGCGGCATGAGACACGAGCCGCTGATAATGATAATCCGACCACAGTATCAACCCATCGATGACACCCATGGTGGTAAAAAAACCATCAGCATAGGCCAGTCCCCGATTGTCCGGAGACACCGTCACGGCATCGGTATTTGCCATAGTGTCTTGTGGATACAGACGTACCCAACGGTTCGGCACTGCCGTCATCGCGATCATGATTTAGCTATTGTCTGTTTGAGCGGCGGCTTTATTAATGACCAACATGCAGCTATAAAACTCACATTTTGCCAGTTCTATTTTTTGTCCACCAACCATTCTATTTTTGATAATCTGACTGTTTAGCATGTCAGCGACTATTTTACCGCCGTCATCACCCATCAATTGACGCGATAGCTGATAGGCTTTTTTGGCATGATTCTGGCTCAGCTCTTTTTCTTTATCTGTGTCGGTAGGATTGGCATAATACCAACCAAGCTCAAGGTATTTTTCGGAATCAATCACGTCTAAATAAGGCGCATCCGTTTTCATAAAGCGATATTTCGCCGCTGGATTACTGGCATAGTCTAAGCTGTTTTCGTCCGTACTCATCACTTCGCCAAACACCGATTTTATATTATCCAGCTCATCCACACTGAGTGATTCCACCTTGCCAGTGCCCCACTCCGCGACAGCATATCTCACTGGTGTGGCTTGCTGAGCCGTTGCGCCCTCCAGATCAGGATTGTTTTCCGCGCTATCCTGCGCTGGTGCATCCTTCACTGCTTGCTCACTGGTTTCAGCGTTTTCATCTGGATTTTGAGCATTGTCTTTGGTGCTATCACAGCCACTGAGCGATACACCAACTGCCATTATCGTACCGACTAGCAGGGTCTGTAGGTTAGGATTCCACATGGATAATTTACTCACACTTTTAGATTGATCTCGAAATAGTACTAACGAGCTGGCAGAAACGCCGCCGATAACGAATAGTTTTTAATAAAGCACGTATTTTTGAATGCGCCATACGCCCTAATAAACATTATAATCTAGCAGTCATTACAGCATATTGATATAGGTTTCCGTACTTTATAGTTTACCCAACTGCTCAGCGCTTGACTACCTTTTACGTTACGCGGAGCACTCCTAGAGAGTACAGATTTGTTAAAGATATATCCTGCTAAGACAGCCTTTTTGACAGCGGCTTTGACAACCCTTTTAATATTTCCTTTAATAGAAAGCGTCTTGAAGATGGTTGGTTTAATTCAAAAAAAGGTTCAGGCAGCCGAGTTCTTATGCATAGGCCATGGTTCATACGAGGGCAACGCTGTCATTTTTTTGTAGTGGATTGACGATAACACTTGGTTTGTCAATCATAGCATTATCCCTTATGATGACTGGGTCTTACCTATTAATTTTCTGATAATGCTTATTTCCTACAGCCAGCGGACTATTTATGACCCAACATTACATTGTTATTGGCAATCCCATTGCCCACAGTAAATCTCCTGAGATTCATGAGCAGTTTGCTGTGCAAGCGGATATCGATATTAGTTACCAACGCCAGTACTGCCCTGATGACGATGCCAGTTTTATGGCTATTGTTGAGATGTTTTTTTGTAGTGTTAGGGGTGTGGGTGCAAACGTAACGGCTCCCTTTAAACAAGCCGCCTATGACTGTTGCGCGGCGAGTGGTGGACTATCAGAACACGCAAAAACAGCAGGTGCGGTCAATACGTTATTGCTAGATAAGTCACTATTAGAAAGTGGCGTGCCCATCATGGAGGCCATATACGGCGATAATACCGATGGTCAAGGGCTCGTCAATCACATCATAAGTATGGGCTGGCCGTTGGCAGGTGCTCGTGTGGCGCTTATCGGAGCAGGAGGCGCGGCGCGTGGTGTGATATTACCGCTGATTGAAGCAGGTATCGGGGCGCTGACTATTGCCAATCGTACAGTGAGTAAGGCTGCGGATCTAGTAGATGAGCTTCGCGCCGCCAGCGAAACGATCGATAAACATAGCATCGAAACCTGCGCGACCAGTCAATTAACAGGACAGTTTGATATTATTATCAATGCCACCTCTGTCGGGCTATCAGACGATACTTTGCCACTGGATGGCGACCTAAACGGCGATTACGCTTATGACATGATGTATGGTCGTCCGCTACCATTTTTGCAGCATTTTGCCACTCGTGGCGCACAGACATCTGATGGTTATGGCATGCTTATCGGACAAGCGGCTTTGAGCTTTGAGCGCTGGACTGGACATACTGTCGATGTAGCACAAGCGACAAAAGCACTCAACAAGGCTCATGAATAAAAGACAGCGGCTGGTAAACTGCTGTCTTTCTAACTAAAACGTGACAGCAGCCAGTTTTCTAAACGGCGCAGCGGGACACGCACTCTCTCCGAATGCATGGCCAGTCCGCCGCACAATCCGACCGCACAGCCGAGTGCTGTATCAAGCATGCGGGCTCGTATGATCGCATCGGCAACGGGCGGTACGACCGTCATGCTGCCATACTCTGCAATGAATATAGTCAAGGGCGTGATAAAGATGACTGCCATGCCATAATGCCTATCGACCAGCGACTCAATCAACAGCATCATTAATAGTATAGAAACCGCCACGCCCCATATCGACAGACCCCATGACAGCATCCAACCAGCGACCGCCATCCCAACGACTGTCCCTAGTATTCGATGCAACTGCTTAATCCACATCGTCCGCAGCTGCATGCCTTGGATAATAATAAAACAGCTCATCGCCGCCCAGTAGGGATAAGGCATCTCAAGCAACACCGCGATGGCCAGTGCCACGCTGACAAAACCCGCCACAATCAAGCTATCGCCAATGGTATCTGACTCATAGCGATAGACAGGGGCAGGAACAACGGGACGCGTCACTAATAAAAACAGCGTATACAGCAGCGCTAACAACATCGAAAACCCGCTACCCAGCATCACAAGCCCAGTCGCAGACAGCACTTGTGCGAGCGGTACTGGTATGAATAACGCTATCGCTCCTGCCATCATCACAAACAGCCCTGCTGGTGGCGGCTGCCGATAATAACGACCCAATATCACAACACAAAAAGCAATTAGCGCGAATACTGGTAATCTGATCCATGGCACTTGCTGAGCGATGAGCCCCAAGGAAAAGCTGAGCACCATCGCAAACCCCCAAGCCATGACGGTCACCAACCGATAAGGCAACGTGCCTGCCAATGGCAAGTTTAAAATAATCATCGCGCCCAATGAGGCTTTGATACCTGAGGATAGCGTATCAAAATAAGCCCCAACAAATACCGGAAAACTAATGGCAATCGCCGCAATGATCGGCATGTGCCATGGTCGCTGACTGCGATTGATCGTCAGCAAATGATCCAATTCACCAGTCAACAAAATCTTTATACGAGCAAACAACGCTGGCAGCCATGATGCTCGCTTTTCCTCATGCTTCAATGCGCTCATAATGGGTTTTCCTTATGTCATAAAGGTGCTGAATGACATTTTTCTATTTCGATGCTATGTGTAATAGACAGTTAAATAAACACACACTCAATAACAAATATTGGTAAAACTGTCATACAAAGTCATAACTTAATGTTTTTATTTTACATAAAAACAATGAATATTAGTTATTAGTTATATATTTGTCGCTATAGAAGATTTATACTGACATTAATGCCACAACAGCTGTTTTTTATCAGGGACACCTTAACGGTAATCAAAATGGATGAGCTGTTTTGATACATTTGAACGACGACCAGTGACATGGTCTACCTTTGCTAACGCATGCCCTAAACCCTGCCTATAATCAGCGATGTGAGCTAAAATAATTAAACAACCGTTTACGTAAATCGCGGCTCAAATATTGAGCCAACCACTTATGATAGCGAATAAATAAAGAGAGCCACTATGTTAACTTACAAAGCACCTTTGCGTGATATCAAGTTTTTGATAAATGACGTTTTTGACTTTCAAACCCATTATAAAGACTTGGATAATGGCGAAAACGCCGATTCTGAAACGATTGATATGATCTTGCAAGGCATGGCAGATTTTGCCGAAAACGTCCTTGCCCCCCTCTATCAGCCAGCGGATGCAGAAGGCTGTCATTTTGATAACGGCGAAGTGACCACGCCTAAAGGTTTTAAAGAAGCTTACGATCAGTTTGTCGAAGGCGGCTGGCAAGGTATTTCGTACCCTGAGAAGTTTGGTGGTATGAACCTGCCTATGTCCATCAACCTGATTAAAGCGGAAATCATCGGTACGGCCAACTGGCCTTGGGCAATGTATCCTGGTCTATCAACCGGCTGTATCAATACGATTTTGCAATATGGTACAGATGAGCAAAAAGAAACCTATCTACATAAATTGGTCGAAGGCTCTTGGGCCGGCACCATGTGTTTGACTGAGCCACAATGTGGTACGGATTTGGGTCAAGTTAAATCAAAAGCCATTCCTCAAGATGACGGCTCTTATAAACTGAGCGGTACCAAAATCTTTATCTCAAGCGGTGAGCATGACTTAACTGAAAACATCGTGCATATCGTGTTGGCTCGCCTGCCAAACGCCCCAGAAGGCACGCGCGGTATCTCATTGTTTATCGTACCAAAATTCTTGCCAAATGCGGAAGGTGACCTTGGCGAACGCAATGGCGTGACTTGTGGTTCGATTGAGCACAAAATGGGCATCAACTCATCAGCAACTTGTGTACTGAACTTTGATGATGCAGTCGGCTACCTAATCGGCGAACCGCATAAAGGGCTTAAAGCCATGTTCACCTTTATGAACACCGCTCGTATCGGTACTGGTATCCAAGGGTTGGCACACACCGAACTGTCATTCCAAAACGCGCTTCCGTATGCAAAAGATCGTCGTTCTATGCGTACGCTATCAGGGACTAAAGAGCCTGAAAAAGTCGCCGACGCCATCATCAATCATGCTGACGTACGGCGTATGCTGTTGACCCAAAAAGCCTTTGCTGAAGGGGGTCGCTCGATGATTTATCACTCAGCCCGCTATGCTGACAAAATGTCACAAGGCATCGCCAATGGTAATGATGAAGAGTTTGAAAAATGGGATGATAAGCTCGGATTCTACACGCCAATCCTAAAAGGCTTCTTGACTGAGCTAGGTATTGAAGCGGCCAAACATGGTCAGCAAATCTATGGCGGTCATGGCTATATCAAAGAATGGGGCATGGAACTCATCGCTCGTGATGCTCGTATCGCCACCATGTACGAAGGTACGACTGGCATTCAAGCATTGGATTTATTAGGTCGTAAAGTAATCTTGCAATCTAAAGGCAAAATCATCCGCGATTACACGTCAAGCATCATGAAATGGTGTGGCGAGTATGCGCTTGACAAAGACATGCGCAAATTCGTTTGGGCACTCACCAAACTATGTGCCGAGTGGAACACACTGACCGTACGTTTGATGCTAATGGCACGTAAAGATCGTGAAATCATCTCTGCCGCATCAGACGATTTCTTGATGTACTCAGGCTATATCATGATGGGTTATCATTGGGCGCGTATGGCGGCAGTGGCGTATGACAAGCTTGAGAATGGCGGTACTGAATCACCAGAATTCTACAAAGCAAAAATTCAAACGGCTGAATTCTACTTTGATAAGCTATTACCACGTACCTCAGGTCACGCCGAAGCGATGGTTGCACCAAGCGAAAGCATGACGTCAATGGACATCGATAACTTCGCGTTCCTAGACTAAGGTTAAAAAGTTAAGAGATGATTCATGAAAAAGCGCCTATCCTTTAGGCGCTTTTTTGTGGCTGACGGAAAACTGTACTCTCGAACTAAAAGCCATTCACCAATAGCCAATTCCTAACTACCGAGCATCTTTTTATGATAGACCGCACTGATTTCTTCGACTTCGACGCATATCTGTAATGCCGCACGCCCTGACTGCTCTGCACCTATTTTCTCTTCAATGGTAGCGATCAATAGCTCAGCCAGCTGGTTCCGAACGGCCATATCACGACCGCTCATGAGCTTTAGATGGGCGTAAATAAAGCCATACGCCTGTTCATCATCTTCCACCCCTACCAAAAACGTCTCAATCGGCACAATACGTGCTTTGATATCAGCAGGCTGCTTGAACTGACCGCTATCCCATAATACTTGGTTTAGCGATTTGAGCAATGACTCTTCGTGAGCAATACTGACATTAGGGGTCACTTGAATGGTTAAATGTGGCATAAATATACCTTTATAAAATATGAGTGAAAATAGGATTTAAACGATTAGGGTCTGTTGAACCTTCAAAAAGACAAACTTATTTGATATCAGTGACAGTACTTTTTAGTCATCTGTAATATCACTAAAGCAAGCATCGAGCGCTGTGGCCAATTGTACAGGCGGCAGTTCAATCTCTAGACCACGGCGACCACCACTCACATAGACAGTGGACTGGTCTTGAGCTGTGCTATCTATCACGGTTTTTAGTCGCTTTTTTTGACCCAATGGACTGACACCGCCCAGCACATAGCCCGTGCTACGCTCTACTTGTTTGGGGTCAGCCATTTGCACTTTTTTGCAGGATAGCAGCTTATTAGAGGATAAGGCTTTGGCCATTTTTTTAAAATTGAGCGTTTTGTCTACTGGTAATATCGCTACAGCGAGCACACCTGTATCAGTCGATACGACCAAGGTTTTGAACACTTGGGTCACAGTCACGCCGAGCTTTTCTGCAGCTTCTAAGCCAAACGAGGCTGCCTGACTGTCATGAGTATATTCGTGCAATCGGTAATCGAGACCGCACTTTTTGGCAAGATCGATAGCTGGAGTCATAAGATTTTGGCTTAATAAAATGAAGTTGAGAAGTGAATGCTACATTCATTAGTCGTCTGTGATGCCAATATATTATTACGCTAAACCTGTTAACTTTCAATTGTTTGAACGTTTTATATCATCTGTCACTCTCTATAGCGTCACCAAACCGTATTAATATTGGCAGTATATACAGACACTATATATCGCTTTGATGGCTTTTATGGCATCATAAGCGCAACATATTTGACTATTTCTGATACTGATTATGATACCGAAGTTCCTAAAAAAACGGATTTTTAAAGCGCCAGTCGTGACTAATAGCACTGCTGAAACTGACGTCAATGCAATCGCTGCCAAGCCTTACTCTAATGCACCGATCAATCAGCTGTATCGTAAGATGTCGGGGCAGCTGCTCGACGTCGCTGTCAAACCTAAGCTATTGGGTGAATTGCCTGAATTTGACCAAGATGATCAGACACTAAGATTTTATGTGTTACAGGATTACTCACGCTCCAACAGTATTTTGATTGACTTGCAGACGCAAGAGCACAATTTGCCACCAGCATTGGTTGGGGTTCAAGATACCGCTCACAATATTAAAGAAAAAGCGGCCATCATCTTTTTGAACCATCCACATGCCAAAGACAGTCAATTGTCACCGCGCCTGTCACGCTTGGTTTCGGCTGTTTTGCAGTATCCAGAGCTAAAGGTACGCCTAGTACCAGTATCGATTCTGTGGGGACGCGCGCCTGAAAAGGAAGATTCGCTATTTAAGCTATTAACCGCTGACAACTGGCAAGATCCTAGCATCACTAAGCAGTTATTTAATATTGGGGTGATGGGCCGCGATACTTTTGTACAGTTCCACCCACCACAAGATTTGCGTACCATTATCGATAATAGCCTCAAGGGCGATGTAGAAGGGCCTTCTATTTTTGAATCTCTAGCCACTGATTTACAAGATAGCTCTGTCAAAGAGACCTCTATAAAGAGTGCTTCTATAGAAGAAAATCCTGCAAAAGATAGCCACGTAGACGATAACAGTGATGTGAAAGACACTGACAACGCACCAAGTTACGCGTTGGTAGCGACTGCCGATAGCAATCGTGAACTGATTCGTATGTTACAGCAGAAATTGTCGATTTATTTAGACAAGCAGCGCGCCAGCATGCTTGGCCCTGATTTGTCAGACAGACGCAATTTGGTAGACAAACTGGTGTACTCGCCAGCGATCAAGCATGCAATAGAGGCAGAAGCTGCTGGACAAGGCACGACTACCCGTGAGGCCCGAAGCGTAGCAAAAGGCTATGCCAATGAGATGGTCAACGACTACTCTTATCCTATTATTCGAGTATTCGACCGCTTTTTAACATGGTTGTGGACGCAGTTGTATGATGGCGTAGAAGTACACCATTTTGAGCGAGTACGAGAGCTAGCAACCGACTACGAAATCATCTATGTGCCGTGCCATCGTAGCCACGTCGACTATCTATTACTGTCGTATGTTATTTACAAACGCGGTTTGAGTATTCCTTATATCGCTGCGGGTGATAACTTAGATGTGCCGGTATTAGGTCCACTATTACGCGGTGCTGTCGCTTTTTATATTCGTCGCAGCTTCCGTGGTAACGCGCTTTATACTGCCGTACTGCGCGAATATATGCATACCCTTATCACGCGGAATACCCCGATTGAATACTTTATCGAAGGGGGTCGTTCACGCTCAGGTCGCCTGCTACCACCAAAAATGGGCATGCTGGCGATGACGGTACACAGTCAATTGCGTAAAACCAATAAGCCTGTGGTGTTCATTCCGACTTATATTGGTTATGAGCGTATTATGGAAGGCGGCACGTATGTTGGTGAGCTAAAAGGCAAGCCAAAAGAGTCGGAGTCTTTAATCGGACTGCTCAAAGTTGGCCGTAAAATCGAGCGTATCTTCGGTAATGTACACTTGAGCTTTGGTACGCCGCTGCATCTCACCGAATTTATGAAAAAGTTTGATGTGCCAGCAGACAGCTTACCTTCCGACCGTACGGACACACCACTTGATGATAAAACCAGCGCCATGGTCGACAACATCGGTGTGAAAATCATGCAACATATCAATAAAGCAGCCGTGGTCACACCTGTGTCACTGCTGTCATTGGTTTTGCTATCAGCACCGAAAGCGGCGTTGGATGAAAACATCTGCCGTGAGCAAATCGCTCTGTACCAAGGTCTTGCTCAGCAGCTGGTCTACTCAGATGATACCGTTATCACGGATATGACACCGCAGCAAATCATTGATTATGGCATCAAGCTCAAACTTATTGAGCGTACGCCGCATATCTTGGGCGATATCATTCAGATTGCAGGTAAGCAGGCAGCATTGCTCAGCTATTTCCGCAATAATATCTTGCATGTCTTTATTCTACTGTCTTTCCTATCAGCATTGGTCGCGCGTAATGGCCGTATTGAACGCAGTCGTTTGGACAGTATTGCCAAGCAATTATATCCGTTCTTACAGACTGAGTTATTCTTATACTATCCCGCACACGGCTTAGCCGATACCCTCAACAAAAAAGTCGATAGCCTGCTGTCTCACGGGCTGATTGTTGAGCTGAGCGATGGCATACTCAGCGTGCCTGAATCTAACAGCAAATGCTATCAACAGCTACAAGTGCTAGCAACTCCCGTTGGACAGAGCTTAGAGCGTTACTTTATGACGCTTGCCCTACTTGCTCAGCAAGGGTCTGGCAATTTGACCGAAAATGAAGTCGTTGATCTGTGTCATCTACTTGGCCAGCGCTTGTCTGTACTATATGCAGACGACATTCCTGACTTCTTTGATCGCGCCTTATTCACCAGCTTCATTAGCGCCCTGACCCGTCTTGACTACCTACAAAAAGATAGCGAAACAGGCATACTCACTTTTGACCATCGTATCAATGACATCGCTCATCATGCTAAATACGTGCTGACGCCTGATATGATGCAAATTTTGCAGCAAGTTGCCAGTTTAGATGAAGAAGAAATCACTCACGCCATGACTGAAATCAATAATAAAAAACAGCGTAAATTTGGGCGTAAGCGTTAGATTTTGATGACAAGATAAAGCTCATTCATCAAATAGAAGTTTTAATAATAGTAAGGGACTGCATTCAGTCCCTTTTTTGTTTGCCACTTCTTTTTTGCTGTAACTGCAACAGTTAAGCATTGTAAATGGGTTTAGCGATTATCATAAAAGAGTCAGGCTTTTGAGCTCGGCTCTTTTTTTGTGAAAAAACCTACCAGCTTAAAAAATATGATAAGTATCGACATGTAGCCAAAGGCAAATATGGCACCAGTAATAGGAGCAAATGCCCTACCTGTGTCTGACGTCACTCTCATCATAGCCTGATGCTGTGCCTCACTTCTTTCATCCGACGTAAAGAAACCATTGCCATCTAAATCAAAAACATCAAGCTTGGCTTGTAGATAAGCATCGGTAAAATAAACACCTATTTGAACCAACAACCAAACCACAACTATGCCAATAAAAAATATTTGCCAAGAAGCCAGACGAGATTTTTTTGAAAACTGATGTTTATAGACCATCACAATAGGTAACACTATCGTTGCAAATATAGACAACAATCTTAGTGTTTCGAGTGTTTTTTCCATAACTTATCTCTTAAACAATGAAAAAAGGCATAACCTAAGTTATGCCTTTTTTGTGCAACCATAATGGACTATCTATGGTTTTTTATTGAATTCACTCTAGTTCGTAATCTTCTTATACTTCGCACGCTTAGGACTGGCATCATCACCCATTGTCTTTTTGCGATAAGTCTCAAACTCAGAGTAGTTACCGTCGAACCAAACTGGGCCTTCTTCTTCGAATGCCAAGATATGGGTAGCGATACGATCAAGGAACCAGCGATCATGCGATACGACCATTACTGTACCTGGGAATACTTGAATCGCATCCTCTAGTGCACGTAAGGTTTCGATATCCAAATCGTTTGATGGTTCATCGAGTAATAGTACGTTTGCGCCTTGCTTTAGCGTCTTCGCCAGTTGCAGACGGTTACGCTCACCACCTGATAGCTGACCAACGCGTTTTTGCTGATCTGAGCCTTTAAAGTTAAAGCGGCCGATATAAGCACGACTTGGCGTGGTGTAATCGCCAACGGTGATGATATCAAGGCCGTCAGATACTTCTTCCCAAACGGTTTTGCTATCATCCAAGTGATCACGTACCTGACCGACATAGGCAACTTTGACACTTTCACCCAAGTCAACTGAACCCGTATCTGGCGTATCACGCTCGGTAATCATATTAAATAGCGTGGTTTTACCCGCACCATTTGGACCGATGATACCAACGATCGCACCAGCTGGTACGTTAAAACTTAGGTTTTCATAAAGCAAACGATCGCCAAATGATTTAGAGATGTCATTAATCTCAATAACCTTGTTACCCAAACGTGGACCAGGTGGAATATAAATTTCAGCCGTCTCATTACGCTGTTGGAACTCTGTTGAGTTCAACTCTTCAAAACGCTGTACACGAGATTTAGACTTGGCTTGTTGGCCTTTTTGATTTTTACGAATCCACTCAAGCTCTTTTTTCAGCGCTTTAGCAAACGATTCTTCTTGCTTGTTCTGCTGCTCTAGACGCGTGTTCTTTTGCTCTAACCACTCGGTATAGTTACCTTCATACGGATAGCCATGGCCACGGTCAAGCTCCAAGATCCACTGAGCGACATTATCCAAGAAATAGCGATCATGGGTAATGGCAACGATAGTACCGCTGTAGTTCTGCAAGAATTGCTCTAGCCATGCGACAGACTCGGCGTCCAAATGGTTGGTCGGTTCGTCAAGTAATAGCATATCAGGGCGTGACAATAGCAGACGGCATAGTGCCACACGGCGTTTTTCACCACCAGACAGTTTGCTAACATCCGCATCCCATGGTGGCAGACGTAGCGCATCGGCCGCTTTTTCTAGCTGATTGTTTAAGTTATGAGCATCCCACGCTTGGATGATGTCTTCCATTTTGCCTTGCTCTTCAGCAAGCTTATCAAAATCAGCATCAGGCTCAGCGTATTCAGCATAGATAGCATCTAGACGGGCTAGTGCATCTAAGGCTTCGCGCATACCGTCTTCGACATTACCACGGACATCTTTGCTGTCGTCAAGCTGTGGCTCCTGTGGCAAATAGCCCACTTTGGTGCCCGCTTGCGCGCGTGCTTCACCACTAAACTCAGTATCAACGCCTGCCATGATACGTAGCAAGGTTGATTTACCTGAACCATTGATACCCAAAACACCAATTTTGGCGCCTGGGAAAAACGACAGATTGATATTTTTTAATATTTCACGCTTAGGTGGAACAAGTTTTGACACGTTGTTCATCGTGTAGATATATTGAGCCATTAACACTCCGATAGACTGCATAGAAGAGGCAAGCAACTCATACTTCGCAACGATGCCAAGCGTGCTGTACCTCAAAATCAGGGTTACAAATTATAAGCCATTATCGCATTGTGGCGCATACCCTGCAAGCTGGTAGATGGCTTTAGCACCTTTTAACCTAACGCGTTGGATTAAAAGGTGAAATAGCGGGGCGATTGCAGGATAAATGGGCTGTTTGGATGAAAGTAATACTGATAGTAGACAGAGCGAGTCTGACGCCGTAGCGGTTTTATCGCGGGCAGACTATAGGCTCACTATATTAACGTTTGCCTCATTACCTATTACGGTAAAGGACTATAAATATAACAGCAATGCCTTCATAATAGATAAATAGCGAATCAGCGACGTCGTTTATTTAGGGCGTGTTGAACATTCCTTTTATTCCGCTAATTATTTTAAACACTAGGGCGTGTCCTCATTTTAAAAATGGCGATAAAAATGAGATAAATTGCCGTCAAACGAGGAAAATAGCGCAGATAATATCGAGATATTGACCAACTATTTGACGATGTTTGGCAAAATTTAGCTGTTTTTAGCCCATTTAGAGGACACTCGTTTGAATTGAGGACACGCCCTAACAACTAGAAAAATAAAATACCATTCAATCATTAGGGTCTGTTGAACATTCAAATGTGGTGCTGGCCGTCACTATTTTTTAGACAATATGCAGTGAAATTTTTGACGCCTAGTCATTCTAGGTTAAACAATTTCGCCATATATTGGCAGAAAATAGTACTGCCCTAAAAGGCTGATGCTAAAATCACCCCAAACGTTGTTGAAATCCTAGTTAAGGTCTCGACATTATCGTCGGCTTGCGCCTAATTTGGTGCAATTTTAGCAATCAGCAGCCCTAATATTTGAATGTTCAACAGACCCTAATAATAGCTAATAATGGAGAATATCTATGAGTAACCAAAACGCTGTAAAAGACAATACGGTAAAAGAATTAGACATCATCCACGATAAAAAAACCAAACGATTCGAGACATCTATCGACAGTCAGACGGGTTATATTAGCTATCAAGAAAGTGGTGAAAAACTGGTCTACGATCACACGATCGTGCCGCAGCAGCTAGGTGGACGTGGGGTTGGTTCAGCGTTAGTCAAACATGCATTGAACTATGCACGTGAGCAAGGCAAAAAAGTGGTGCCACAATGCTCATTTGTCGCGTCATACATCAGCCGACACCCTGAGTATCAAGATTTAATTTAGCTGACTGTGATCCGTTAAAGCCTTAATAAGACGAAGTGTTTGAATATTTATTTAGCATAGGAGACATATCCAAGCACCACTTTTAATAAACCAATTTAACATAACAATAAAGGTTATTAATATGAGTAGTTTATCTGACGAACAAGTAGATTTGCAGCTAGAAGAGCTGGCTGGCTGGCAGCGTGATGGCAATGCTATTGTGAAAACGTATCACTTTAGTGATTTTATCGAAGCCATGAGCTTTATGAATCAAGCGGCATTTTATGCAGAAGCGCTCGAGCATCATCCTGAATGGCGCAACACGTACAATATAGTAGAAGTACGTCTTACCACTGATGATACAGGCGGTATCACTAGCCACGACATCCGTCTGGCTAAACGCATGGAATACATCATTCAGCCCAAACGCTTATAGGATATTTATAATGACTGCTGTATGACCGAGGCCTCTTCGGTGAGACAGACAAAAAAAGACCCTCAATTGAGGGTCTTTTTTATCTGAAAAATCTGTGTTTACATCTTACGACTGACGAATGCGACGATAAATAAGATAACAGCGACTGCTAAGAAAATGTATGCCAAATTAGCAGACAGTCCAGCAACACCGCCAAACCCTAAGAAACTCGCTAGCAATGCGACCACTGCAAAAATAATAGCCCAACGAAACATAATCCTCTCCTCAAATAATTATAAAAAAATATTAGAATTTATATGGCATTAATTTAACTTATTTTTTTCTGATGCCAGTTATCCCTATTTACGCCTATAGATTAGCAATGTTCATTTCTAAAAAACGTTCATTTTAGTAATGATATCGGTAGGTTATGTAAATTCTGTAGTAAGTATTAGTGTCTTATACCTCTTTTTCTTTAATAGATGATAGTTTCAATATGGAAGTATATTTTTGGATTTTGCGTTCTCTTACTTATCGTCATTCTTCTAGGGCGTGTCTTCCTTTCAAAAATGGTGATAAAAATGAGATAAATTGCCGTCAAGCAAGAAAAATAGCGCAGATAATATCGGGATATTATCTGCGCTATTTGACGATGTTTGGCAAGATTTAGCCATTTTTAGCCCATTTAGATGACTATCGAGTGAATTGAAGACACGCCCTAATATAGTGAGTTTAGTATAAAAACGATACCGCGGGACTGGCATCAACTTTTTGTAGCCTCTGTCTGCACAGGTACAGCAAGCCAGAAAAATTTATACCAGTTCAGCATTAGAATAGAATGCATGTGATATAGACATCAAACTATAAACTGTAGCGACTTCACAAACCCCTAACCTATTCAAACAACTTGGTTTATAGTTGAATATCACCTCATTATCAAACCTATTAAGGATAATACGTATGGATACCAACACGGACATCGAAAACCCTATACAAAAAAACAGTGAAGAAAAACGCCCTTATGCAGTGGTTCTGTATGGTGCGACAAGCTTTGTTGGACAAATCACTGCTCACTATTTGACCAATTTTTTGACGAATAATAAAAACAAAGATGGCTCTACTGTGACATGGGCGATTGCAGGTCGTGATGAGGAAAAACTGAATAAGCTACAGTCCAAACTTGGGAGCAAGGTAGATATTATTATTGCCAACAGTAATGATGCCGCAAGCCTTGATGAGATGACCAAGCAAACGCAAGTCATCATCTCAACCGTTGGTCCTTATCTCAAATACGGTGAGCCATTGATTAAATCCTGTGCGGAAAATGGTACTGATTATGTTGATTTGACTGGTGAGGCGATTTTCATCAAAGACATGATGGACAAATACCAAGACACCGCCAAACAAAGTGGCGCCCGTATCGTCAACTCTTGTGGTTTTGACTCGATTCCTTCAGATTTGGGTGTGTACTTTACTCAAGCCAAGGCAGAAGAGCAGTTTGGTGAAACGTGCAATGTGATTCATATGCGTGTAAAAGCAGCGAAAGGTGGCATTTCAGGCGGCACAATTGCGTCAATGGCGTCTATCTTTGAAGAAGCTGGCGAGGACAAATCACGCCGCAAGCAAGTGGCCAATCCTTACTTGTTAAATGATGACGCTGATGCACCAAACGTACGTCAAGACAATGTCAAAAAACCAGAATACGACAGCAATCATAAGCGCTGGCTAGCACCTTTTGTCATGGCGACCATCAATACGCGTATCGTCCATCGCACCAACCAATTGCTCAGCTATGAATACGGCCGCGACTTTAAGTATGACGAAGCAATGTGGATGAAAGATGGTACCAAAGGAAAACTGTCTAGCTATGCTATGAGCGCAGGCTTATTGGGCTTTGCCACTGCAATGATGATTAAACCAAGTCGTGAGTTACTGGCCAAACACGTCTTACCAAAAGCCGGTTCAGGCCCCTCTAAGGATGAGCAAGAAAACGGCTACTTTGATATTCGTCACTTTGGACAAACGGCAAAAAATGACACTATCATCATCAAAGTAACAGGAGATAGAGATCCTGGTTATGGCAGTACATCTCGTATGATTTCGCAGGCAGCATTATGTCTAGCGCAAGATATCAATAAAGAAGACGTTGGCGGAGGGTTTTGGACACCTGCTTCAGCGATGGGCGATAAACTAATAACACGTTTAGAAGCGCATTCTGGTCTTAGCTTTGAAGTGATGGACAGTTAGTCTATCGAATGATGACAAAGACTTAATGTTTTTACGACCGTATCTCATCATTGAGATACGGTTTTTTTATGATTTATTTTCAGCAATTTTTTAATCGAGATTAATGGGCAAAAGTAACGTAGTTTTTTGGTGAACAATGTTTCTGTTTTCTGATTATTTAATACTTTATGCTATTCACTATTCATCTCCTATTGTTACTACATTTCGATAGATAGTATCGGGAAAAATTATAAACAGTCATTGAGTAGAGTAGCTTTCAAATAAGCATTTACTTGATAACGCTTATAAATTATTTGGTGGTGTATCAAAAAGTATGCTGAGGAATTAAAGGAGGGGTGACAGCCGAAGCAAGATGATATATTTGAGGTTA
>NZ_JASDDJ010000020.1 GCF_030407455.1 Psychrobacter sp. 5A.1 | reverse complement strand
GTGCTTTGTACTCAATAAAAAACTAGGTAATCCGCCACTTCAGTTTGATTTGCTTATTTCAAGTTGAGAGTGGGGTTTTTAACATGCTATCTATAGTTAATCCAGACTAAAAATACTACATACAGCCATAGCCCCCTGTTCTATTGATATAAAGTTTTCTCACTGGCTGTTCGTAAGCATGATAAAGGCTTCGAAAAATTCATCCCAGTAGAACCCTACGCTTTTTAAAATGGATCGACTATATTGATAGTAGCAAGCCCGCTGCGCACACGCTGTTTTTTTGTATGTTTGCTGCGTTGCAAAACGTAATTCTCGCGGCTCACCTAAAACCTCTATGACTATGACTTCCATTTTAAATTTACAATCAAAATAAAAGACTATTTTATGACTTATCCAGACAACTATATTGAAACGCCTACGATCTCTGACTCTGAACCACATTTGGAGAGCAAGCCAGTTGCGAATGCATCCGCTGATATAGCTGATATCGATATTACCGCTGCTGCAGATACTACGCAGTTGCCACAACCGATGCAGCCACCGTTAAAACGAGCAACTTATAAAGCAAATACTACAGATTTCATCGTTAATGAGCTATTGCCATTGGACTTCACAGGCGAAGGTGAACATCTATGGTTGCATATTGAAAAATCAGGAATGAATACTGCTTATTTGGCCAAACTACTATCAGAGTGGGCAGAGATTCCATTGCGTGATGTTGGATATTCAGGATTAAAGGATCGTCATGCACTAACGACCCAGTGGTTTAGCCTGCGCATACCAAAGAAACAATTACCAGCCACGGAGTTTGCACCGATAGACATTGGGGAGCATGAATCTGTCACCATTCTCGACCAGCATTGGCATAATAAAAAACTCAATCGCGGCACACACCGCGCCAATCAATTCGTGATTACCTTACGTGATATTCAGTTTGAAAATAGCGATACTGAAACACTAGAACCTGAGCAACGATTGTCTGCAAAAGAAACGGTCGAGCAGCACCTAGCGAGTATTAGTAAAAGCGGCGTACCCAATTATTTTGGTCCACAGCGTTTTGGCCGGCAAGGCAATAATATCAGAGAATCCTTATCACTGTTTGCTCGTCCACCACGAGCGCCTCGCCCATCGCCTAAAAAAAGCAAAAGCAAGCGTGCCCCACGCGAGCAAAACACGATGGAGCTGTCTGCTGCCCGCAGTTTGATATTCAATGAGATATTGGCAGCACGTGTACGAGATGGTAGCTGGAATACTGGCCTATCCGGTGAAGTGTTTAATTTGGATGGCTCAGGATCGATATTTACCAGTGAAGAGATAGATGACACATTACATGAACGAATGGCTAGTGGTGATATCCATCCAACGGCTGTGATGTGGGGTATAGACAATGACAAAGTCAGTAATGCGGCGGCAGACATTGAAAATGATACTGTACAACATAGCCTTTTATTGACGCAGTTAGCAGCAGGATTAGAGCAACGAGATATAAAGGCACAACGACGAGCGCTGCGTTTACCTATCGAAGCATTAACATGGGAATGGCATGATTCAGAAGAAGATTCGCAGACGCTTGTCTTAAGTTTCACGCTAACGACTGGCAGCTTTGCAACCAGCGTATTGGCAAGTTTGGTGCAGCAACTGGCGTCTTGATAAAAGAATTCACAGAAGATAAGACTGGCAGCTGATACGCACACAGTATTAGCTGATTACGTGGTTGCTGATGAATGGTTGGCTATCGCTTTTGATAGAGCGATAGCACGCCACAGTCTTTTTCGACCAACATATTGTTAGCACTTACGACTTGGTTGCGACCACGATGTTTGGCTTCATACAACGCCTTATCTGCCATACTGATCAAGCGTTGACAGATATCACTCGGCAGTTTTTGCATTGATCCAATATGACTCTCAGCGCGTTGACTGGCAATCGGTTTGATGAGAGGCAATGTCTGACCTAGGGTTTTTTTCTGTGAGATAGTCTTGTATCCTTGGACGATATCAGCGCGTTCTGCATGAGTTAAGGTATATAGCCCAAAGCTCGCCGTCACATTGAAATCAGGTATACCATTAGGACTGAAGATATGTTTGGCAATGCTTAGTCGCAATTGCTCGGCAATCAACATAGCGCACTCATGCCCCGTGTCTGGTAGGACAACCAAAAACTCTTCGCCACCGTAGCGGCTGATGATGGTCTCATCTGATAACGACTGCAATAGCGTTTGCGATACTTCCACCAAAACGTGATCACCCACATCATGACCATAATTATCATTGATTTGTTTGAACCAGTCCAAATCCAACAGCATCACGCTTAGGTCTTGATACTCTCGTACCGTGGACAAGGCATACTTCATTTTTTTCAGACCGTAGCGGCGGTTTTTTAGTTGAGTCAATTCATCCTGATTGGCATGTCGCATGGTTTCATGCTTACTGTCATCTAACACCAATAACAAAGCACGAAACATATACACCATAAAAATCGCTTTAGGTAGCGCTAAATATAAATGCGTCGAACGCCAAAAAAGTGCTGACGAGCGCTGTAGCGCACTAATACTGTCCCAATTCATGACGTTATTTTCAAAGGCTAAAGCCGCAACCGCATTCTCAGCAGCCATTATTTCGTTATAAGTTAAATAATTATGACTAGCAAGCATCGGATGAATAACGGATAACTGGCGTAGATTGGGCAGATTAATGCCAAAATAAGGGGACAGAATCGCCAGTAGCATCAGTACAATGTGTAGCCAAAACATACGCCAAGCATAGCGGCGCTTGATAAGCATCATGGCTAGCATCGCACCGCCCACCAGCGACACACCTGCAAACAAACTGCTGTACCCTATCATCACAATGACAGTGGAAATATAAGCGGTATAAACCAAGATCAAAGCGATCTGCCATTTGCTTAAGACACTGTCATTATTATTTTTCGAATAGTACAAGCATTTAACCATGCACAAAAAAAACAATCCGACTAAGCTTATCCCTAACCATAGTGGATACAGATAATTCATATTGACATAGCTATTGAGTGCATCTTGTCGCCACCAGACAAACAAACACCACAGCCAATGCAAGGACACTTCCATAATGATGAATAGTGCCAGCAGTAATGTTCTATCCACAGCCTGCCACTCAAAAATCATTTGAGAGAGTTTTTTATAGCCTAGATGGGATATCGATACAGCCATAAATGGGCTACCGCAGAGTATGAAAATTATTAGGCCATGTCCTCATTTTAAAAACGGTGAGCAAAATGAGAAAAATTGCCGTCAAACGAGGAAAATAGTGCAGATAATATCGGGATACTAACCAACTATTTGACGCTGTTGGGCAAAATTTAGCTATTTTTAGGCCATTTAGAGGACACGCCCTAAGTCAATATTATGATTATTTAGTAAACATCAAATGCATTAATCGAAAATAATCACTGATACGAACCTTTACCTTATACCATTTCCAAAAACATGAGTAGATAGAAAAAGAACGTTAATACTACATTTTGTAAACGTAGCGGTTTTAACGCCCTCAATCTCAGTTTTAGGGATATATATTATTAGTGTGACAACTTCTGCCTATATTATCAATCCATTTGACCTATCTATGCGTCAACATATGACGCCTTATTTTGGCTGATTTTTTAGCTGGTGGTATCATTTATATTGAACCGACTATAGAGTCAGTTAAAGACAGGTTAAAGTCACATTACAAAAGATGCCCAAACCCCTTGCTGGTCAGCATTCAAGACAGGCACATCGCCCAAACGTCGCCATGGCATATTGCTACCATGAAAGTCACTGCCGATGGATGCCGCCAGACCATGCTCAGCAATGCTACGATCAACCATTCGGCGAGTGCTGATTGGCTCACTGGTGGCTGGTAGCTCACAAGCATCGCCGCCCAGCTGCGCAAACTCTTCAATCAATTTACGCACGCGTGTCGCTGACAGTTGATAACGTGTGGGATGCGCGAGCACTGCCTTACCGCCACACTCATGGATCAAATCGATACCATGCTGCATCGTTAGTGCTTCGATCGCCACATAAGCAGGCTTGTTGTCCGCTAAATATTTATCAAAGGCTTTTTGAACCGTTTTGACTTCACCACGCTCAAACAGTACTTGCCCAATATGTGCGCGACCGACTGCTTGTGGATTGCCTCCTGCTTTATCGAGAACCGCTTGCCACAGCTCATCATAATTGATATCTAAGAGCTCACTCAATTTTTCGGCGATACGCTGACCACGCGTGGCGCGACTGTCTTGCAGTTGCTGCAGCGTTGCGTGCATTTTGTCTAAATCAGTAAAATCAAGCCCAAGGACATGGATAATCTTGTTGGTGGATTTATTTTTTCCATAGCCACCACTTAATGTATGCTCACAGCTGATTTCAACCCCATTAATGAGCTGCATATCGCAAGCAGTGGCAACAACTCTCGCTTCATCAATCCCTGCTAACGTGTCATGATCCGTCAATGCCAATACGTTGATGCCCGCTGCATGGGCGCGTTGTATGACTTCGGTCGGTGCATAAGTCCCATCCGAGCAAGTACTGTGACAATGTAAGTCGATTTTCATAAGGAAAGCCTTAAAATTTTAATAAAATAATCGTAAAAGAGAGGAATGCTAGCTGACAGTCGCTACCATTATGATTACTGGCGGCGCTGAATGCTTAAATGTTGAATGCTTAAATATTAAACGAATGCCTAAGTACAGAACACTTGGATTTGGCTGCGTATGACTGCTGTATTTAATGCTGATTTTGAGCTGGTATTCATACCATTAGGTTCAATCAAAGGTTATCGGTCTACAGGCTACTTATATCGCATGATTATCGTGTTGATTGCTTTTTTTTGAGGCAGTAGACGTGTAAACTACCGCATACGTTTTTGTTGGATACAACCTTTGCTATGAAAGCCTTATTAGACTTTATTCCCTTAATTGCCTTTTTTATCGCGGCTCGTTATAACGGTATTTTGGCAGCAGCAGGGGCTTTGCTCGTCGCTACTATTATCGTTTATGCCATTCATTTTATTCGTCAAAAAGGCAAGTTTGATAAGCAGCAATGGGTTGTCTTATTATTAACGATTGTATTCTGCGGTGGCACGTTACTCTTGCGTGACGATATTTACCTGCGCTGGAAGTCGCCAATTATCAATGGTATTTTTGCGTTGACGCTGTTCGTCAGTGCTGCTATTAATAAGCCATTGATGCAGCTTGCGATGAAAGAAGTATTTACGCTGACACTTAGCGGTTGGAAAAAACTTACGGTTGCTTGGGCGTTGTTTTTTACACTGATGGCTGTACTGCATTATATCACAGCGTTCACAATGTCAGATGAGGCATGGATCAACTTTAAGACCTATGGCTGGATTCCGATTATGTTGGTGTTTGTCATCGCTCAGTTTGCTGTACTAAAAAAGCACTTAAACCCTGCTCTGACGGACAAAACCACCAAATAGTTTCTGTCAGTGCCATGGTCGAATATCAAACACGCCCGAAGCCCATTATTACTTTTTTCTTATTCTCAAAGGAAGTCTCATGTCTTTATTTGCCATCATTGGTCATGACGTGGCTAATAGCAGCGCACAACGTCAGATTACCCGTACTGAACATATCGAACGTCTAAAATTGTTAAATCAACAAGGCCGCCTCATTATCGCAGGTCCAACGCCTATCGAACACGGCAAGAATGATATGTCAGGCAGCTTAATCATTGCTGATTTTGACTCTATTGACGCAGCACAAGCATGGGCAAACGATGAGCCTTACTTACGTGATGGTGTGTATAGTCACGTTGATATCAAGCCATTTGTTCAAGCACTGCCAGCACCAACCGATCGTACTGATCAAGTTGCCGCATCGTGAGTCAGTGTGCCTCCTATTCAAATCATTGGTGTTACAAAAGCGGCTTTATAGGCCTAATATTAATGGCAGCAGTCTCAGCGCATGCTACATCGATAGCACCTGCTATTGATCCAGCTAACCCTTTAGCAGCAAGCGCTTTGCCAACAAGAAACTCGACACTAGATATCAATAATACCTTAACGGCACAATTGCAACCGTCCAATAAAGCATTGTCAGCGGCCAATCAAGAGTTGCTCAGTCGCAATGCACAATTGCAGCGCCAAGTGAATGATTTGCAAACACAAGTGAATGTGTTGGTCTACGAAAGTAAAGGTCAGTTATTTTTATACGGTGCCTTTACCGTTTTGATAAGCTTATTGGTCGGTATTTTTGTTTCTTGGCTCGTGTTTGTTCGCCGTCAGCGTTGGTAGAATAAGGCGTGCAAGCGACACATTAGGGCCTGCCATCAATCTGAACCCTCTGTCGATACTGCTGTTCACCTCCCTGTTGCTGACTTTATTATAGCTACTGATATCCCTAAGAAGTGCCTCATGTCTATCGCTCATTGCAACAAGTCTGAACCCTTAAACGTTATCACGCCTGCCAAAATTGACTGGCAAATGGATGATACTGGCAATATGGTGCCAGTATCAGGGGAGTTTGGGGATGTGTACTTCTCTCATGCGGATGGTTTAGCAGAGTCACGCTATGTGTTTTTGGCGCATAATCGACTACCAGAACGACTGGCATGCCTTGCACCAAAGCAATGCTTTACGATTGCTGAATTGGGATTTGGTACAGGACTCAATCTATTAGCCACTTGGCTGCTATGGCGACAGTTACGAGAGACTCATCCACAGTTAGCAACGGCTCGTCTACATTTTATTACTACTGAAAAATTCCCCATACCACTTGCTGATTTGACTCACATACTGGCATTATGGGGTCAGCGCGCGCCTGAGCTTGTCGCATTGATTGCGCCTCTTTTGGCCGCCTACCCACCCCTGATTGCCGGTTGTCATCGTTTAAATTTCTTTGATGACAATTTGACCGTTGATATGTGGTTTGGTGATGCTGCTGAGAGCTTGGCCAAGTTAGCACTAGATACTTCCATAAAGCCTACACCCTGCGTTAACGCATGGTTTTTAGATGGCTTTGCCCCTTCTTGTAATAGCACCTTATGGGCAGAAGATATCTTTACGCAGATAGAGCGCTTATCCTGCCCAAATACCACCGCTGCGACCTATAGCAGTGCAGGTGTTGTTAAACGTGGGCTAAGAGAGCATGGCTTTGAGATTAACAAGGTAAAAGGCTTTGGGCGAAAGAACCAAATGCTAACAGCGGTTATGACTGATGCTGTCTGTTTATCTGAAACTAATAGTCAGAGCAAGCCTGCTAACAGTACATACAATACTCCTGCTCATAGCAACCTCAAGCCTGATCATAGTATCGTTATTGGTGCTGGTGTCTCAGGATTGCTAACGGCTTGGGCACTTGCCAATCGCGGTATCAAAGTCACGTTGCTAGACAAATCAGCGCCATTGGCAGGTGCGTCAGGCAATCCTCGGGCATTGCTTGCGCCCAAAATGACACCGATTCATCATGTCGATGAGCATCTACACACCATGGGTTATCTCTACAGTAGCAGACTCTATCGTGTGCTGAATGAAATAGCTGCACAGCAAAATATAGCAGCCATACTAGAGCCAACGGGTGCGCTCGATTTACTGATAAAAGCCAATATCGGCACAGCGCAAATTGCAGATTATCCTGATGAGATGGCAACCACGTTGTCGCTTACGCAGGCGCAGGATGCGAGCGGTTTAAAGACGCAGGATGTATCGGATAACCTATATCTACCACAGTCAGGCTTGGTCAATCCACAAGCCTTAAAAGAGACGATTCTGACCCATCCACTCATTCATTTTCAGCAGTTAGCCGTCAATAATATTAGCGAGATGGAAAGTCATATTTGTGTTGAAGGGTATGATCAAAATCAACAAGTAATATCTATAAATGCTGATAATGTGGTGGTTTGTGCAGCGTTTGAGAGCCATCAATTAGATAAGCGTATTTTTGATTGTCGCAAAATTCGCGGTCAGCTCTCATGGTTCACCCCTACAGCCAAACAACTCGCCAGCCTACCTAAAATACCGCTCAAATATAGTGGTTACTGTACGCTATTCACCGCACAAACGGGCGATGGACAGTTAAACGATGTCATAGAGTGCAGCCCTCAGTTTTTACTAGGTGCGAGCTTTATCCGTAACGATACAAGCACAGATATACGCGATGAGGAACATCAGATTAGCCGTGACAAGCTGGTCACTGCCATTCCTGAGCTGGCGTCGGTTGTGCCAACAGATATGAGCTTATGGCAAGGACGGGCTGGCATTCGTACTCAGACGCCTGATTACCATCCCATCGTAGGATCATTAAGTAACAGCGAACGCATCTGGGTAATGAGTGCGATGGGTGCTAAAGGCTATGCCATTGCACCACTATGCGCTGAAGCATTAGTCGATATGATGCTAGGCTCGTTTACGCCTTTATCGACCGCGATGCTAGCACGCCTTTCACCCAACCGTACGCGCTTGCAGACACCGCTGACTTAATTGTTTCTTTTAGTCGAAGGCTTTACTCATTGCCTTCCATTTTAGATTTAACTGCACCAAAAAGTGACTTTCCAGACTCAGAGTGGTTCCTAATTTCTTTAGTAATATCTATTCCACTATTCTCATTAAATCCTGTTATAGGTGTAATCAGTTTGCGAACTTGCTCCTCATCACGAGTGTTTTTTTGAATGGTGACGGCTGCAAATAAGCTCAGCGTAAACGCCATCATATAAAAACCTCTCTCACTCAATATTAGCCCCTCTGCATTTACGAGTCCAATCACAATGAGGGCAATAGATAATCCCAAAGCAGCCCAACTTATCATGTAATACAAATTAGTCGTTGGAATACCTTCTGCACGATCACGGAGTGTTTTTTGTAAACTAATGGCTGCATACAAACCAAGCGCTAAAACAGCTAGATAGTAGCCTTTTTCATTTAGCAACATGCTTTGTGCATTCCATAACCCAATCAAATATGCCAATACGCCTATTAGCATCGCACCCCAAGAGATACCTACATAAGTAGCTGTTGGCTTATAAGCTTCTAGCTGACTTCTAGTAGTTGTGTCGTTATTCATTACTATTCCTAAGTGTATGTAGACTAACATTTAATAACGAAGCACGACATTTATCGACCTCCGTTTTCTTTAACATAACCCAATCGTATTATGTTGTAAGCTAAAATGTCTACTGATAAATCAAATACCGATTCATAAGTCAAACTAGATACCCGATGTTTTATGATAAAACATTCATAATGACAGCCCGTCAAATTGAGTATCACTCTATATCAATACGTCCAGACGCCTTGTTAACCTATTCTAAAAACTTGCCATTTGAAACAGTTTTGACCATTATACTTATTAACGACACGTTGATATTCGACAATTAGTAAGAGACTTACTTAAATAAGCATAGATATTTTATTAAAAAGTATGGTGGTGAGCTAAAGTTAGTTATTATGATCAGTACTTAATATACAAACTGCCTTGTACCATTTACTGTGCGTAAATAAAGCACACTTATTGGATAATCACCTTATTATGAACAACCTTACTTTAACCCCACTAAAATCCCAGTCTTACTATAAAGTAATTCCTGTTGTTCTCTTTAGTGCACTGCTACTGACTGCCTGCCAAAAAGATCCAGAACCTGAAGCAATCAATGACGCTACAGCTGCGGCTGAAACTTCAACGCAAACAACGCCAGTGACGACAAATATTAATGTCAATGCAGCTGAAGATAGCAGCGCTGATGACGCTCAGAATGTCACGCAGACTGACATTGATTCAGAGCGCGATATGAGCTTAACGGAGTTAGAAAAAGACCTTGGAAATACCGTTACTACTTCAAATGATGTCGCTGAAACACCCAATCCAGAGCAAGCCATCAAAGGTGCACAAATCACGGATGTCCGTTATAAAAATGCAGCAGGTGAAACCTTATCTGTGGTCTTTGAGACGTCGGCATCTGGTATGCTAAACGCTATTGTCACCCTACCTAATAAACCAAAAATGACCTTAAGCGCACCCGAAGGCCAAGGCAACAATCCCACCTATCAGTCAAACGATGGTAGCATTCAGCTGGTGAGTCATGCTGGCGGCGGCACCGTTGACCTCGTTCAAAACAAGAAAGTCACCAGCTTTGATGCGGTCAGTGCAGAAGCAGAAGTCATCACTGAGTAATATCTGAACCTTAACATTTATAAAAATTTGCCATAAAAAAGGCGGCATACGTTACGATTAAATAGTAACGTGTGTCGCCTTTTTGCTTACTCTTTTATTTTAGCCAAACCCGGTGGTTTGCCCGAATAGACTGACCAACCAACTTATCATTGCCCATAATCCCCAACCAACCACCACAATGACGATTAATCCTAAAATGTCAGGGATATGCAGGTACAGCCAAGCGGCGATTGGAGTACGCCAAAAAAAACCAAAACGACTTTGCTGTTGCTTATCTTCTAGTGATTGATGTAAAAATGGTCGATCCATATGCATCGTTTCGGTGATGCCATACTCATCATGTAGATGCTCGTGCACGATACCCAATGTCTTACGACTCGGACGAATAAATATATCGAGCAATGTCCCAATACCAGGCACGATACCTACTACCATATCAATCAATGCCAATCTGACAGCCGGCGTCATCTTATGTGCTGGCACACCCAATTGACGACCCAATATAAACGCATAGCTCGTCAGTGCCAATCCTGCCAAATCGCCCGCCAACGGAATGGTTGAAAGCGCGGCATCCGCACCCATACCTTGTTTAGTAAACGGTATCCGTACTAACGAATCCATTGTATTGGCAAACTTTGCCAGTTTACGCTCGGTCGCAATGACTTGCTCGCGTGTCAGCCCATGCTCAGCCAACCTTGCCTGATAATCGATTTCAGATATATTGGCATCAGATGATTTCTGCATTTTTAATTTTGACATTGTATCCACTTCATCCATTGAGCGTCGTCCATACACAAGCGATGGTAATGAAAGCAAAGACGTAACGTCCTACCCAAATATTAGCCAAAAACGCCTGAAAGCAAGCCAATGCATTGTAGCTAGCACAAGCACTGTTTTGCTTGGCAAACATCATAGCGACTAATGCCAAACCAAATACTGGCGTAACACCCAACGTAGTCGGCGCAAAATAGTGCCACATGACCACGCCCATAATAAGCAAAAACAACGTTTGTAGTAGCGAGATGATAATCACATCATAGCGACCAAATAATATCGCCGTTGATTTTACCCCAATTTTCAAATCGTCCTCGCGGTCAGCCATGGCATATTGCGTATCATAAGCCACCGTCCAGCACATATAGGCTAAAAACAATAACCAACACCAGATATCAGGAGCACCTTGTACGGCCACATAAGCCATCGGTATCGCCCAACCAAAAGCTGCTGCTAAAAACACTTGCGGCAAATGTGTATAACGTTTCATAAAGGGATAAATGAACGCCAATATAACGGCACCAAGCGACCAATAAAACACGGTAATAGGTAAGAAAAACAACAGGCTGGCACTTAGTAGCACCAACACCAAAAACGCAGCGACGGCTTCTCTACCTGATAAGCGCCCGTCAGCTAATGGGCGTCCTTTGGTACGGGTCACATGGCCATCTACTTTTCGATCAGCAAAATCATTAATCGCACAACCAGCCGCGCGCATAAAAATCGCACCGAGGGCAAATATTATAAATATTTTGAGGCTTGGCAAACCTGCTGTCATGCCTTGCTGCTGCGCTTGACCCATCGCAGCCAGCAGCACACCCCATAATGTTGGCCATAGCAGCAATTCAATGCCCACTGGCTTATCAAAACGGGTTAGTTGGATGTAGGCCTGTAATTTGTCTTTAAATGTCATGGCTTTCTATTATCGTCAATATAATATGTTGTGTGCGTGTTTATAGACTTTGCTAAGAGCGCCTAGAATGACTGCTTAATGAACTGACTGCTGGCTACTAAACTTGTTTCCATAATCGATTGGCATCGACCAGCGACAGCTCAGGATACTGTTTGCGCAACGCTTTCAGCGCAGGGACTTTATCTTTCTTCGATGCTTGCTGACGCAAAAATGCCAATTGCTCTTGTGGATTGCTCAATTCTTTTAGTCGTGCTTCAAGCCGAAGAATTCGTGTGCGCAGCAGGATATTAATCAATAACAATCCTGCACCCATGACCCAAATGATTAGCGTTGACATTCCTTGCTCCTAAATCCATTAGTTCCGATAAACAATCGCTATCAAACAATCACTATCAAACAAAGTACCCATCAAAACGTACTGCTTCATTATGCCAGCTTTCATTGGGTTGTTGGCTTGCTAACAATGGCGCATGCTGAGGACGTTTTACGATAACGCGCCCAGAGTGCTGCGCATATTTACTGACAACAGCTTTTGCAGATGCTAGCAACTGGCATTCTTCGTCCAATGTTGGAGGGCTTGCCAATTGATGCAATGCTTGCATGTGCTTACCAACTTTAGCACCCTTGCCTGTCTTGCTATCTTGGTAGCTATCCTCTGGAAACATAGGGTCCAGATAGACGACATCGATGACGTTACTCTCGCTAGTGTCTGACTCAACGTCTAGTCCTTCAAAATAACTAAGCGCATCCGTATTTATGATATGTAAACGTGACATCAGCTTTTGCCAATTCGGCAACGTACTCATGCGCTGCTGCTCTACAAGTAGGAGCAATGCCATCAAAGGCTGCTGCTCAAGCATGATGACTTGGGCACCTGTACTGCCCAATATCAAGCTATCATGCCCAAAACCCGCCGTCGCATCAATGATGCAGCTATCCGATGTGAGCTTGGCAGCTTGCAATAGCAATTCAGACTTTCGTCCTGCACTCACCACACGACGTTGCAGTTTGTCCCACTCTGGTGCGACACTCAACCCATCACTAAGCCATGATAGTTTATTTTTATCGTCCAATAACAAAATAGCTTGAATGGCTGTTTGGCTTAATTGCTGACGACGCTTTTGCGTTAACTTATCGACAGACAACTCAGCTTTTAATTCGATTGGTAATCGGTGCTGCTCTATCAATACTTGCAAGCTATCTACTTGCTCTTGCTGCGACTCACTCACATAGAGTAACTGGCATTGCATAAAGGCATTAGCCTGTTTAGAAGCGTGTGGCAAACTACTCATGACTACCCTCTTTTTTACTGCTCATAAGGCCATCGACCATCGTGATGGCTTAACCTGCCATTTGATAACCAAAGCCCCAAGCGGCGACCAATACGACGATACCAGTGATGATGCGTAACCAAGCAAAGATCGTAAAGTCACGACGGCTCACCCATGCTACTAGCAGGCGAATACAGAGTAAAGCGACGATAAACGACACGATGGTGCCGATGCCCAGTACTAACCAATCTTCACTGTTGGTCAATACATCACCATGTTTGATTAAGTCTAATAATGCCGCGCCTACGATAACTGGAATACCTAAAAAGAATGAAAACTCTGCTGACGCTTTGCGCGAGACACCAAGCCACAGTGCACCAATAATAGTCGCACCCGAGCGTGACGTCCCTGGTATGAGTGCTAGACATTGAAGCAGACCAATCATCAGCGCAGTTTTCATGCTGACGTCTTCTGCCTCCTCTGCAATGACCGTCTTAGGGCATTTTTCTACATAAAATATCAGCAGACCGCCGATGATAAGCATAATCGCGACAACGATTGGATTAAATAAATAAGCTTTAATCTCATCAGCGAAGGTAAAGCCAACGATCATCACAGGAATGGTGGCGACAATTAGGCTAAGTCCCAGCTGTCTTGGATTGGTCATGCCTTCTGCTTTACCTGTTAGCAACCCCATAAGCGCTTGCCATAGTCTGCCCCAATAATCATAGATAACGGCCAAGATAGCACCCAGCTGCACGACAACGACAAACAAGTCGACCTTTTCTTTGGTCCAAAAGCCCATCACATCTGCTGATAAAATTAGGTAGCCAGTGCTAGAGATGGGTAAAAATTCAGTGATACCTTCAACGATACCCATGATGACAGCTTGAATTAATAAAATGATATCCACGGTGGCTTTCCTAGATACAGACCTATTGGTTAGTACAGTTTTTAGTGTGTTGTTATATTTTACGTAGCGCTAAAAATGATGGGGATTGACTACGCTTTGCCTTGCTCTTTAAGGGTTTTCCAAGCTTGGTTACGTAAGTATTTTGGTAAAGCCTGCGATGCTTCGGTCCCACCTACCGCCATAAACTGGGCGATACCGAGCTGACCGATAACTACTGCATCCGGCGACACGTCTTCATGAAAAATCTGATTATCATGCAACGTTAATAGGCCTGAGCCATTACCGACGATGGCTATATCGAGTATAGTCTGACGGTCATAATCTAACAGCTGCTCGGTGCTATCGCTATCATTGGCCAAGACTGGCTGCATAATGGCTGCTTCACTATCGATTACTGCATACTGCCCAAAATACACTTGCTGCATACGGGCATCAAGCGCGCTATATACTTGCGTCAGACCATACTGCTGATACGCACACTGTGCAATTGCTTGCAAGCTTGAGACGCCCACACAGGGAATATCATGTGCCACAGACAATGCCTGTACTACAGCTGTATTAATGCGGATACCACTAAATGCACCAGGCCCTCGATTGAATATTAATGCCTGTATATCAGCAAGCTTTAATTGCGCTTCGGATAAGGCTGCATCAATCATTGGCAAAATTTGCTGAGTCTGCTGGCGCTTACCTGTTTCGGTATGACTCGATAGCACCTGACCATTCGAATCCAAAATTGCGATTGAGCACTGATCAAACACGGTATCCATTGCTAAAAACATCATAACCTCGGCTTGTACTTTTGGTGTTCTAAATTGGCTTGTCAGCTTTTAATCATTTTTTATAACGATTTATCATTTGTACATTGTAAAAATACTGACAGAATAAAACAGCGCCTATCATAGCATTTAGGGTACACGTATTTTATCAATTTCTACGTTTTTCATACTTTATCCATAAGGGCTTGACCAAATTAAAAGAAAAGAAAAAACCTCAAAACCGTGTCAGTTTTGAGGTTTCCATCAGCAAATCATAGACAATACAGTCAGCTATTATTTAAAAGCGCGTTTTAAACTTCTTTGGTGCTTGGCTTTGCATTTCTTGCATTTGCTTTTGCATCTCTTCGGTGCTTGGCATGTTATTTGGATCAAGGCCCATTTGCTTTGCCATTTGCTCTGGATTCACATCCTTTGCGCCGCCTTGTTGACCGCCACCGAATAGTGGGCCACCACCGCCGCCACCTGCTCCGCCGCCGCCCATCAATCCTTGCATAGACTTCATCATTTTACTGATGCCTTCAGGCTTGGAGATCATTTTCATCATTTTGGCCATTTGCTTATGTTGCTTGAGCAAACGATTGACGTCTTGAATCTCGTGGCCAGAACCAGCAGCAATACGACGCTTACGGCTTGGATTAATCTTATCAGGATTTTTACGCTCAAATGGTGTCATAGAATTGATTAACGCTTCCATTTCACGCACTTTTTCTTCTGGCTTGGCATCTTCGACTGCTTTTTGCATGTCAGATCCGCCCATACCTGGCATCTTGTCTAAAAATCCTGCCATGCCGCCCATACTTTTCATTTGCTGGAACTGCGTCAAGAGATCCTCAAGGTCGAATTCGCCGCCCTTTTGCATCTTTTTCGCCATTTTTTCGGCTTTATCACGGTCGATTTTTTGCTCGACTTCTTCCACCAAACTCAGTACATCACCCATGCCAAGAATACGCTGAGCAATACGTTCAGGATGGAACAGCTCTAACTCATCTAACTTCTCACCGCGACCTAAAAACTTAATGGGCTTGCCTGTAATAGCACGTACAGAAAGTGCAGCACCACCGCGTGCATCACCATCCGTTTTGGTCAGAATAACACCCGTCAACGGTAGCGCATCATTAAAAGCTTTGGCGGTATTGGCAGCATCTTGACCTGTCATTGCATCAACGACAAACAGCGTCTCAGACGGATTGACAGCAGCAGTCAGCGCCTTAATCTCATCCATCATCGTGTCATCAATATGTAGACGACCCGCCGTATCGATGATCAAAATATCTTGATATTGGATTTTTGCTTCTTCGATAGCACGTAGCGCGATATCGATTGGATTTTCATCAGCGCTCGAATTCACAAATTTAGCGTTGACCTGACCTGCTACTTGCTCAAGCTGCTTGATGGCGGCTGGACGATAGACGTCAGCTGAAACCAACATGACTTTTTTCTTATGACGCTCTTGTAAAAACTTGGCCAACTTACCAGCGGTGGTGGTTTTACCCGCACCTTGCAAACCTGCAAGCAAATAAACAACAGGTGGCTTACCCGTCATCTCTAACTGTTGGTTGGCACTGCCCATCATCTCAGTCAATTCGTCATGGACGATTTTGACAAAGGCTTGGCCTGGGGCAAGCTCTTTAAGCACCTCAGCGCCAAGTGCTTGCTCTTTGACGCGTTTTACGAAATCACGAGTGACAGGCAGCGCCACATCGGCTTCTAACAGCGCCATACGCACTTCACGTAGGGTGTCTTTGATATTGTCTTCGGTCAATTGCCCCGTGCCGACGATATTGCGCAGGCTCGACGATAAGCGTTCTGTTAAGGTATCAAACATAAATAACTCTCAATTAAAATAGTACTCAATTAAAATAACTTTGAATCAAACCATTCAAATGGTTCATAAATAATATTAGGTTACACTATAAAATATTAGGATATTTCGTGATAAGAAATATTATAAAAAATCATATTATCAATACTATAGCATCAACATGGCTCAAAACTTATAGGTGTTCCGCAAACCGCATGGCTCTTAGATTTATAGACTACTTACTGTATATATGGTTATGTGCATCCTAGCCAATCATTTATAAGGAATACACAAGAAGGTGCTCAACTGGCTACCATTTTATGATAAATTGGTCGATTATTCTAATCATTCTGATAATACCACTTTAGCGACACATTGAGCGGCCAGTTTACGCTCAGTATAAGATGAGGCTTTTTATCTGTGCACCTTGCATTCTTACTTGCTAGCATGGCTTATATCTTAGTCAGCATCCATATTGGTTGGGCGCTGGCTCAGGATAAGCCTATCCACAAAAGCGTCAGTTTAGGCCTATTTCTAGTCGGTATGGCCGCCCATGCGACACTACTCTATCCATATGTCGTGACGCTATATGGTCTGAATTTCAACTTGTTTAATATCATCAGCCTGACCAGTTTATTTTTCTTATTCTTTTATTTGTTGTTTTGTTTATATCGCCCGATTCTTAGCCTTGGTATCTTAGCTGCACCCACTGCACTGATCGGTATGACCGTCGGCTATATCGGTCGTGCGCCTTATCAGCCGCTGACGGATATCAGCATCGGGCTTGAGACTCATATCCTATTATCACTAGCTGCCTATTGTGTGCTACTGATGGCGGCGGTACAAGCGCTATTTTTACGTCTACAAATCCGCGAGCTAAAGCATCATACCATTCATCGCTTTTGGGTCAATAAACTCCCCTCACTACAAAGTATGGAAAGCTTATTGTTCGATATGCTTTTGGTGGGCTTTGTCTTGCTCAGTATTGCGCTCGGCATTGGATTTGTCTATGTGCAAGACCTGATGGCACAACACATTGTCCATAAGACCGTCTTTAGCCTGCTCTCATGGTTATTATTTGGCACACTACTATTTGGTAGTTGGCGTGCAGGGTGGCGTGGCAAACGTGCTGCCAACATTACTATTTATGCCTTTATTCTACTGGCCATTGGTTTTGTCGGTAGCAAGTTTGTTTTAGAGATGCTGCTATAAAACCAGCAAAAATATTGCGGTCGGCAGTAATATTTATTCCTGCCGACTGGCATCGTATTAGATAAGTCTTCTATTTCTTCTATTTGCTTTGTCTTAGTTAAAAACCACGGTCTTGTTCCCTGCCACAATCACACGATTTTGCACATGCCAATTCACAGCACGTGCTAATACATTACGCTCGATATCACGGCCGATAGCACGTAACTCTATCACACCTTGACGATGCGTCACACGGTGCACATCCTGCTCAATGATAGGCCCTTGGTCAAGCTCAGCTGTGACATAGTGCGCCGTTGCTCCGATGAGCTTAACGCCTTTATCATAGGCTTGACGATAAGGGTCTGCACCCACAAACGCTGGTAAGAATGAATGGTGAATATTAATAATCTGCATCGGCCAGCGCTTGACAAAGTCAGACGATAATATCTGCATATAACGCGCCAATACGAGCAAGTCATTGCCTGCCATTAATTCATGAATCTGCTCTTCTGCCTCAGCTTTATTATTCTTAGTCACTGGTACATGATGGAAAGTAATACCGAAGTTTTCTACCGATTGACGTAAGTCAGGATGGTTACTGACGACAGAGGTAATCTCGCAATCAAGCAGACCGCGCTGGTGACGCCATAACAAATCTAATAACGCGTGATCAAACTTCGATACCAAAATACCGACCTTAGTTTTCATCGCATTGTTATGTAAACGCCAATCCATGTTATGACGTTTGGCAACAGTATGCGCAAAGCTGGCCTCAAAATTATCAATAATTTCACTCAATCCTGCTAAGGCAAACTCTAAACGCATAAAGTACTGTCCACCTTCATGAGCCGTTGAATACTGATCTAGCGTGATGATATTTGCACCGTAGCGATGAATAAATTCAGAAACCGCTTGTACGATACCTGCTTGATCTTTGCACTTAATCAAAAGAGTGGCTGTATCAATAGCAGTAGTGACTGGTTTGCTCTGCGAAGCTGTGTTCGATAATGACACTGTTTTGGTATTGTCTGACATAGTACGCCCAATGTAAAAATGATGACTCATCGCTGAAAAACTGCTGTCAGCATAATAAACCGGTTATTTTAATCTGTTTTGCGAAACTTTGCTGAGAGAGTTGGTTGTTTTTAGTTATTTAGGCTGATAACGCAAAAACCCCCAACACGTGGTTGGGGGTTTTTGTATTAAAATAAGTTCTATTTAGAACTAGAACAACTCAAGTCAGTACCAAACGGACTCTTCGTATTCGGACGTCTTAGATTATCAGCAGTAGGTGAACTGATATCATCTACTAATGCTGGGAAGTCTATCATTCTAGATTGTTGTGACTCGCTACCATCTACTCGCGTATTTACGGTAACATTAGCTCTGTACCAGTTTGCATATTGTTTTGCATAACGTATAGAAAAGTCAACTCTGCCAGAATCATCTGTTATGAAGTTAAAATCTTGGCTAGAATCAACTAACTGACCATCCTTGTTAAGCACGGCTGTCACATTAACTGGATCCAATAGACCATTACCGTTAAAATCCTCACCTATGTCTAAAATTGAATTGTTATTTTTATCTTCATTTTCACAGGTAACAGCTTTTTGTTTCCAAACTCGGTACCAATTCCAAATTACATCATCGTCTTCGAATCTTTCTCTATCAACAATAAATTCACCTTTTAAATAACTATCAGGAATCAAGTTAATAGAAACTGGCTGATTAATTGCTGGCTTACCAGAACTATTGAGCACACTAACAGATCCTTTACGGAAATAGTATATCTCACTACTATCTACAGAAACTTTATCAGCAAAAGCAAAACTAATATATGATGACTTAGTCTGAACTGTAATTGCTGAACTATCTATAAGCGTATTTACCGCTTTTTCCTGCCCATTCGGCAACTTGATTGACTGAACTTGAGCTTCAATGATAACACCGTTTGTGCTCGTTGGATTTTTCCCAGCATTATAAGTTACTTTAGCTCGACCACTATCATCCGTATAGGCCACTCCTTGACCTAAACTTCCGCCAGATGCATCTTTAGTCGTCGTAAACTGCACGATAGCATTTTTTACTGGGGCATCATTTTTGTCCAAAACTCTTGCGATTACCGAAGTTGAACCACTTGCCCCAAGAACAGCACGCTCTATTTGTAGTAGCAACTTAGTTGGCTCAATAGAGACAAAATCTAATGAAACTTCTTTGGCATCAGTACCATTTTCCGCCCTTATAGTTGCTGTACCAGGTACGTTTGAGTCAATATAAAAATCTATTTTTTTGTTAACTACAGTTAATGCTTTACGTGAGCTAGACTGAGTGTCATTAAGGCTTGCTAGTACTTTACCTTTATTAGTAGAAACATACACAATATCGCCATTCACAGAGTCTGGAACATTCAGAGTTATTTTTTGTTTATCCCCTACAACAATGTCGGTAGTTTGTGAAAAACTCATGGTTGAACTACTTGCAGCTGCCACACTTAATATATCAGGAATACGTTGAGAGACTTTCTCTCCTCGAACCTCGATGCTAAATAAGTAGCCAACATCTGACGCCTCTAAATTCGACGCATTTAAATCAAAAATGAATTTACCGTTATTATCTGTTGTACCAGTTATTGCTTCTTTATCATTGCTATACAAAACAACATTGGCATTAGCCACTGGCTTTGCGGTGCCATCTAAAATTTGTCCAGATACGCTGAAATTTTCACCAGCCTCTACCACGTTTTTGGAAGAGACGACATTACTTGTGCTAGTACCAGACACCAAGATGGGAAGGTTTTGTTTAATGATATTACTGTTTGCATTAATAGTAACAGTCAATATACTTTCATGATTCAATTGAGAGTCAATACCGACTGTACTTTGTAATAACTCAACAGCAACAAGACCTTGATCATCGGTTATTTGGCTAGAGGCACCACTTAAAGACAATCCATATAGCGCTGCATCAGTAATATTTATACTGACTGGAGTGTTGCTGACAATACCACCATTTTTGTCCGTCACTCTAATATTGACAGTAGTCTTATCACTACCTGTCAATAGCTGGTTTTTTTCAGCTGATATATATACTTCGCTTGCATTAGCAGAAGAACCATCTGGATTTTCACCCGTACCGTCCGTACTCCCCGTACCACCCGGCTTAGGGGCGATAGAATCTACAGTATCACCGCCACCACCACCGCCACAACCCGCTAAGGCCAACGATAATGTGAGCGCTGTTAACTGGAACAACTTAGAAGTAGGTAATGATGGATATGACATGTTTTGGACTCCGCATGAGCAGTAAGTTATTCAAGTAAATAGGAAAAATCATTACACAGAATCATAATAGATTGGTAATGATACATAGATTTACAGGAATGTCAGTTGTATTAACAGATTGTATTAAATATATAACAGCAACTTTACTGACTTTTGTTATAACTTACAACTAAAAAATAATTTTTACTATTAAATAATCAACAACATAGTGCCTTCATTTCAGGGTATAATAGCCCTCCTTTAATCCAACAGTTATCACAAAAATATTTGAGTATTCATCTCTTTTATGGTATAAATGTCGGCTTTAAAATTTTCTGAATTGGTATGCTTGTTATTTGCCTTTAGATAACAGTAATATCAACTCAACATTCATATAGTTTTGTTTGGTGCAAAGCTGCCGCTTGCTGTGTCCATGCCGCAAAAACGTGCAACTTGCCCAGACTGGTATGAGAAAAACTCATACCTCATAGATTAGGAGTTCGCCATGTCTCGAGTTTGCCAAGTGACTGGAAAGCGCCCTATGGTGGGTAATAATGTTTCGCACGCAAACAACAAAACCCGTCGTCGCTTTCTACCAAACCTTCATAACCATCGTTTTTGGGTAGAGTCTGAAAATCGTTTTGTACGTCTACGTGTGTCTACCAAAGGTATGCGCACTATTGACAAACTTGGTATCGATAAAGTGTTAGCAGATATGCGCGCACAAGGTCAAAAAGTTTAAGTTAAAAGACTTGCAGCTTGATATGTTGATGATTTTCAGCAATTAGGCTGCTTTTCTGCTACATCTTATGTAGCTACTTACTATTTTAGATCCGTACCTATCGTTTGAAGACCCCTCATTTACAGGAAAGCTATCATGAGAGATAAAATTAAGTTAGTATCAACAGCTGGTACTGGGTATTACTACACCACTACTAAAAACAAGCGCACTATGCCTGGCAAAATGGAAATCAAAAAGTTTGATCCAAAAGTACGCCAGCATGTGATCTTTAAAGAAGCTAAAATCAAATAATTACCATTTTTATCAATGGTTTTATCTGAAAAAAAGGGTTTATCAATTGATAAACCCTTTTTTTCGTCTTGATTAATTATCTATCACTAGCGACTCATTTAATCACTCATCAGCTGTAATGTGTTGGCTCTTTATCATAGACATGTGCATGCCATTGACTCATTTGCTTTTGCATAATGACCTGAATCGCTGCATGAATCATATGCTGACCAATCGCTTGAGTATCACTACCAAGCAACTCTTTTAGCTTCTCAGAAAAATCAATGGTCATCAGCGGTGCTTCATCTTGTTCAGCATCACGCAATAACAACCTACCGTCATCAGCTTCCACCAGCTCTAGTGTGGTTTCTTTGGCAAAGCCTGCAAATTGGTCGGTATTCTCGTTATCTACTTCTATATCATTATCGATATCGTATGGCATTAATATGTTCCTCATTATCCCGTTGAATACTTGCAAAAAAATCGTATGGGGCAAAGTGATTGTTTTACAGTCGTACGGGTAAAACTGTCTTACTCATACAATGGACGCTTTGACATTGAAATTCAAGGGCCGTCATATAAGTCTTTGATATAACCGCAGCTTGAATACAATGCAACTGGTATATAATTAGCGCCAATAACGCAGCTTTCCTAACGTAAATAAGAAGGCCACAAACATCCCTAGGTAATAAACAAGCTTTAGCTCAAGGGTGGGGTCACGATATTTGAATGGCAGTGCAACGGTGGCGGTCGCGGTAGGCAATATGAGCAGCATCAGCAGCCAGTTTTCAATGACATTTAGCCAACCTTGTAAATCTGTACCATGACGCAGCGAAGCTAGGCCCATTAACAAACAGGCTATAATTAAGCTTGTAAACAAACCATTTGGTAGGTCTTTTGGATAAATAATGTTGGCAATCTTGGTCGGTATGATTCGCATGTAAAATCCCAGCCATGCTTATAGAGCATGACTTCATGATTAAAAGTGTATAGAAAACAGCTTATAAAAATATGACAACACTACCTACCTGTGTTAAGTAGCATCGTCTTTGCTGCTAAAGCCTTTAACTATAAGTACCCATCAGCCATAGCATCGATATACAAGACGTCAAATAGCCCAAGCTGATAGCATTCCAGCCCTCAATATGCATGCCTTTAACCTTGTTGAGTATGCGAGAGCCGACCCAGAAGAATAGAGGAATACCAAGCATAAATGCAGGCACAATGACCGCAGCATGGCGTAACACGTCACCAGTGTCATCGCCGACCATTAGGCGAAAACCATAACCTGCCAAACTAAGCACAAGCGCAAACACTGCTAAGCCAATAGTAATACCCTTTGGCACCAAGCTGCGTTGTTGTGTCTCACTTTGAAATTTCTGCTCAGCGAGTTGCACTGTCTCAGGCAATTCTGATGAATTAGTAGCGTTTTTTGTGTCCATATTTCACCTTTACGTCACTTGCAGTTAGGCACCGTTATAAGTTATACAGCACATTTTAAGACTATTTTTGTATGGCTAATAGCGTTCATTAACCATACAAAACTCGCTAGCTGTTATTAGCCAATGCAAGCTCTGCACGCATATCATCGATAGCCGCTTTATAATCTTCTTGATTGAATATCGCAGAACCTGCCACAAACATATCCGCGCCCGCCTCAGCTATCGCACGAATATTACTGGCTTTGACACCGCCATCGACTTCTAATCTAATGTCTCGGCCACTGGTAATAATACGCTGACGGACTTGACGAACTTTATCTAGCGTACCTTCAATAAACGATTGTCCACCAAAGCCAGGGTTGACACTCATCAGTAAGATTTGATCCACTTTATCCATGACGTAATCCAAATGATGCAATGAAGTCGCAGGGTTCAATACCAAACCGCACTCAGCGCCACCGTCTTTAATCAGCTGTAATGAACGGTCAATGTGTCCACTGGCTTCTGGATGAAAAGTAATAATGCTCGCACCCGCTTCCAAGAACTGCTCAATCATACTATCGACAGGTGATACCATCAGATGTACATCGATTGGGGCATCCACGCCATAATCACGCAACGCCTTACAAATCATACTACCAAACGTCAAATTGGGTACGTAATGATTGTCCATCACATCAAAATGAATCACATCGGCACCCGACTCCAATACTTTCTCAACTTCTTCGCCCAATCGCGCAAAGTCAGCTGAGAGGATCGATGGTGCAATAAGGTAAGGTTTAGCAGGACTGATCATAATTGAGCTACCTAATTTATGTTTATATAAGATATGGATAAACTAAAAAGAACATTTTAACAGGCTCACATAGGCTGCGCGCCTTTTATATACTGACATCCAATAAATACTTAGTTCATTAACGCTGCTTGTATTGGGTCTTACAATAAGCACGGCCTACGTCAAAGGAGCGTTTTGCCTCGTGTTTGGTCGCACGATTGCTCACTCTCTGACGCCATAAGCGAAAAGACGACGGCTTGAGCTCTTGACGCATAAGCTTGATGACACCAGTCTCATTCAGGCCGTAGCTATGCTCTATAGCACCAAATGGCGTTCTATCTTCCCACGCCATCTCTATCACGCGAGATATTTGTATATCATCTAGCACTCTATCACCAGCGTCATTGATATTTTTTGCGATAAACTCATCCGAGTTAGCTTTAGAGACTTGTTCACTGTTGCTATTCTGCTTATTTTTTAGAGCCACATCCATTTCGGCTTGCATAATCTCAAGTGCTGACGGCGCACTTTTAGACTCTGAGTAAGTCTCACGTATTGAATTCGCATCGGAATTAGATGCTGTCAAATCTCGATAACTTGCCATAAAAATCACCTTTTGGGCATTAGATAGGGTAGCAAAAAAACGTATTGTGGTCGCTTACACGGTATCCTAGCTCAATTGGGCCATGTGCCAGTGATGTTCGATATGATCATTAATCACTGTCTGAATAAAATAATAGCTGTGGTCATGACCTGCCTGATAACGTAATGTTAAGGGCTGTTTGGCTTTTTCACAAGCAGCTTGTAGGGTAGACGTTTGTAACTGACCTTCTGCTAAAAAATTATCCGCAGCGCCTTGATCAACCAAAATGCTCAAATACTGCTGACCGACTTTTTCGATCATCTGTGAGGCATCCGCTTGCGCCCATAGAGACTTGTCATCACCGAAGTACTCTGTATAAGCGGCTTGCCCCCATGCCGACTCACTGGCCGCACATACTGGCGATAAGGCCGATACACTGACAAACTTACTTGGGAACTTAAATCCTAATAATAGCGCACCATGACCACCCATCGAGTGCCCTGTGACACCGATGCTATGGATAGGAAACTCCGAACGCAGCAAGTCGTATAGCTCGTCGACGATGTAGCTTTGCATATTGAAGTTGTTTGCCCAAGGTGCTTGGGTCGCATCGACATAATAGCTAGCGCCTTGACCGACAAAATAACGCTCATCGTTTGGTACATCATGGCCTTCACTACTGCGAGGAGAAGTATCGGGCGCGATCAATATCATGCCAAGCTCGCTACATTTTTGCTGAAAATGCGCTTTGTGAGTGACATTATCCGCATTACATGTCAAACCTGATAGGTACAATATCGCAGGACAACGTCGACCAGCCAAGGCTTCATCAGGTAGATAAATACTAAACGTCATAGAGGTTTTGGTAGATGTCGACTCGTGACTATAATAATGTTGCTCACCGTTAAAGCAACGATTCACGCTTTTTTGTGTGAGCTGTTTATTGGTAGATAAACTGTGACTATAAGAATTTTGCATGAGTGATATCCTTTTTATCCAAAATAAAGCCAGTGACGATGTTTAATAAGTACTCATCATCTGATAGTGAATCTAATACTGATATTCATAAAATACTAGGGCGTGTCCTCATTTTAAAAATGGTGATAAAAATGAGATAAATTGCCGTCAAACGAGGAAAATAGCGCAGATAATATCGAGATATTGACCAACTATTTGACGATGTTTGGCAAAATTTAGCTGTTTTTAGCCCATTTAGAGGACACTCGTTTGAATTGAGGACACGCCCTAAATAATGTTTCATATTTATTCATCAGCTATATCCCCTTCGTCTACCGACAGATTATTAGCATTGTCAGGTAGAATGTTAACCGTTGTAGCAGTAGTATTATTTGTAATACTAGCGACTGATGGGCGCGCCTTATCAAACAATACTTGCTCAAACGCAGGCAATGCCGTTTCCATCAAACTACCAATCACCATTTGCGGCTCTGATGGCTCAAAGCCCATTGCGCTTTCACGCTCATTGACCCGTATACTGGCATCTTTAAATGCTGTCTCGAAACTGGTATTACTTCGTAGACTCTCAGCAAAAAATGCTTGACCAAAATACGTCATCTCAGCGGTATTGGTACAGCCAAATGAGGCCTTGTCAGCGGCAGATGCCGTAATCACTACCGTGGTCGGTGATGCTAATTCGTCAATAAACGAACCTGAATAGCAGGCAGACACCACCACCACACGCCAGCGGATACCTGACGCATCTAGCGCCTCACGTAACCATGTGGCATCTAAATTGTCCATCTCAATCGGTGGATTGGCCAGTTGTATGATGTCCTCGTTGCCATGTGAAGATAGCGTGAGGAATAACACATCTTCGTCGGCATTCATCTGCTGACCTATTCTTCTTAGACCACGCAAGATACTCGTCTTGGTAGCGATTGGCTCATCCAGCCAGCTGTAAGTGTTGTTAATCAGTGATAGTGAATGCCCACTGGTGCCAAAACGCACATCGAACAGCTCACGCACCTTATTAATCTCAGAACGGAAAACGTTTTGATCAGAAAACCCAGCAACCCCCATAAAATACCAGTCGGTCTTGCCTGAGGTACTTGGATCGATACTGTTTAATGCTTGCTGTAGCAAACGTGGCTGCTCGTATAACGCCGCTTCTTCTAAGATAGGCTCTACTGGAATTTGTTTAAAGATAGGCTGGTCAGCGACATTGCGCTGCCAGATAGTCAACAACGCCACCGCGCCAACCAGTACGATGATGCGCTCCCACCATGGGATACGCAAACGACGGGAAAAAATCCATAGCAAGGCCAGCGTCTGCCATAAGAACAACACCAAAAACAGGATGGGTAAGAACGAATAACTCCAATCGGGCAACCAACCATAGCTACCAAAAAACTGCACCAAACTCTGTAATAGTGCTGACAATGTATCAGCGACCAACCACAGTACTACTGGTACAAACACCAATGTTTGATTGCTGGCCCGCCGCGCCAAAATAATACCACCCAGCAAAATAATCATCGGCCAAATCAAATAACTGACCAATCCTTGCTCATTAAACATACTGCCATTTTCAGCAGCTAGCCAAGAAAATAGGACATTACTGCCAAGTGCTAATAGCGCAAACACAGCAAACTGTATAAAAGTGGGCTTGACCCAAGAAAACGCACGCGTCGACCCTACCAGCATCCATAAGGTTGCAATAATATTGGCAGCGAAGTTGAGCGAAAAGCGCTGAAGCGAGACGGTTTTTAACGACGTAAGTGACAAAGACTTAGACCTCTAACCAGTCGAGAAAAATAAAATGACCCAATGATAATTGTTCTGATGTAACCACCGTCTGCTGTAATCAACTTACGATTTTTTGTACGGCATGTAGACATCGATTTATATTGAATACACGATGAAATGATTATAAGAGGCGAATAGTACAGACTAAAATACGTATTGATAGTTTAGCTCGCTAATCTATCGCGATTGTAACGGATTGTCGGTTAAGAGGATAAGGCTGATTTGTAAAATTTGCTCATATTTGAGCTGAAAAACAAACAAAAAAAGAGGCCTTGTGTACAAGACCTCTTTTTTTATCAAATACCAGTCATTATCTCATCAATAACTCATTAACACGTTTTAGATAAGCGGCTGGATCTTCTAATTGACCACCATCTGCTAGTAACGCTTGATCAAAAATCACTTGCGCCAAATCATCAAATTGTTCGCTGCTCTCAAGCTTCTTAATCAATGGATGATCAGGGTTTACCTCAAGCGTTGGTTTGCTCTCTGGTACGTCCTGCCCCATCTGCTGCAGCATCTGAATCATTTGTGGTGACAACTCACCTTCACCCACGACCAAGCAAGCTGGACTATCGACCAAACGAGTAGACACTTTAACGTCTTTGGCACGCTCACCCAATGCAACTTTGAGCTTATCGACTACAGGCTTTAAGGTTTCTTCTGCTTTTGATGCTTCTGCTTTCTCTGCTTCATCTTGCAAGTCGCCTAAATCTACCGCACCTTTCGCGATGTTTTGCAGCGGTGTCTCATCGAATGAAGTCAAGAAATTCATCGCCCACTCATCGACACGACTGGTCATCAAAATAACTTCGATGCCTTTCTTTTTAAACAGCTCAAGTTGCGGGCTATTCTTTGCCGCAGCCAAGTTATCAGCCGTTAGATAATAGATGGCTTTTTGACCTTCTTTCATACGGCCTTTATAGTCTTCAAAACTGGTTTTTAGACCGTCTTGCGTGCTGGTGGCATAACGAAGCAATTTGGCAATACGTTCTTGATTGCCCATGTCTTCGCCAAGACCTTCTTTGATAACATCACCAAACTCTGCGTAGAACTGCGCAAACTTTTCTTGCTTATCGTTGTCTTCGCTATTGCCCAAACTTGCCAATGTCGTCAAGATACGACGCGCGTTACCATCGCGGATAGACTTCACATCACGTGACTCTTGTAATAGCTCACGGCTGACGTTTAGTGGCAAGTCTGCTGAATCGATAACCCCTTTGACAAAGCGCAGATACATCGGTAGCAGCTGCTCTGCTTCATCCATAATGAAAACACGTTTGACGTATAACTTGAGACCATGTTGCTGCTCTCTAGTGTATAAATCTGCGGGTGCTTTCGTAGGAATATACAAAAGCTGCGTGTACTGAACACGGCCTTCGACACGATTATGCGTCCAAGTAAGCGGCGCATCCATGTCATATGAGATGTTTTTATAAAAATCAACATACTCATCATCTTCAATCTCAGATGCTGAACGTGTCCATAGTGCACTGGCCTTGTTAATGGTTTCCCATTCATCAGTCAATACCATCTCACCACCAGCAGGCGCCTGATCATCAGAGCTGTCGTCTTCGGCTACATCTTCTTGCCAGATCTCTTTACGCATCTGAATCGGTAAGCTGATATGGTCAGAGTATTTGTTCACTAGGCGCTTGATTTTACCACGATCTAAGTAGCTGTCTTCGCCTTCAGAGTACTCTTCTTTTAAATGCAAAGTGATGGCAGTGCCGCGTGCGGCTTTGGTGATAGGCTCAACTGTGAAGCTACCTGTACCATCTGATACCCAACGTACACCTGTATCTGCAGGCTCGCCCGCTTTACGCGATTCAACGCTAATAGTGTCAGCCACGATAAAGCCTGAGTAAAAACCAACCCCAAACTGTCCGATGAGTTGACCTTCTTGCTTTTGCGATTCAGAAAGCTTGTCCAAAAATGCTTTGGTACCTGACTTGGCAATCGTACCCAAGTTTTCGATAGCATCCGCTTCATTCATACCAATACCATTATCGGTAAAGGTAATGGTTTTAGCGTCTTCATCAACAGCGATGCGAATTTTTAACTCACCATCATCTTCGTAAAGGCTGTCATCATTTGTACCTTCAAAACGCAATTTGTCACAAGCATCAGAGGCATTAGACACCAATTCACGGACAAAGATATCAGCATTAGAATATAGCGAATGCGTTACCAAATGCAGCAACTGCGCCACTTCCGCTTCAAACGTATGTTTTTTTAATTCTGGATTCAGACCTTCAGCTTGAGTTGCTTCACTCATAAAAACTCCTTTAAATTCTATGAAAGACCTATTATCAGATAACGATAAATTTGCCAGAGCTGATCTACTAATACTAGGGCGTGTCCTCAATTCAATCGATAGTTATCTAAATGGGTTAAAAATGGCTAAATCTTGTCAAATGGCGTCAAATAGCTGACTAATATCTCGATATTATCTGCGCTATTTTCCTTATTTGACTGCGATTTATCTCATTTTTATCACCATTTTTAAAATGAGGATATGCCCTAGAAAACCTGCCGTGTGCAAAACCGTTAAACTGTCTATACTAATAGGGGCATAGCAGAAAATTTCAAGCGCAAAAGGGTTATTCCATAAAAAACACCGCCTTAGTTTCCTAAAGCGGTGTTCTAGGGCGTGTCTTCAATTCACTCGATAGTTATCTAAATGACTCGGCTTAATGACTAAATAACCCTAAGCACCTATAAGCAACTAGCAAGGTGACGAGCTGGATCTGACTCGCGCGCTGCCATGGCATCTTCAACGCTCAAGCCTAGAGCTTTGGCAACCCCTTCACCATAAGCGGCATCGCACCAGTTACAGTTGCGGATATGGCGATACTGAATAAAGTCAGGCACGCCAGCCATATTGTTCGCCGTGTTTTCAAATAGCACTTGTTGTTGTTCAGCACTCATTAAATTAAACAACGCACGTGGTTGGCTAAAGTAATCGCTGTCATCTTCACGGAAATCATAATGCGCGGCATCACCATTGATTTTGAGTGGTGGCTCAGCATAGTCAGGCTGCTCTTGCCATTGGCTAAAGCTGTTTGGCTCATAATGTGGACGACTGCCATAGTTGTCATCGACACGTCCTTGACCATCACGATGATTACTCATCACAGGGCAACGAGGTTTATTTACCGGAATTTGCTGATGGTTGACACCGACACGGTAACGTTGTGCATCGGCGTAGTTAACCAAGCGATTTTGCAGCATTTTATCTGGTGAAACACTGATACCTGGTACTAAATTACTTGGCGCAAAGGCTGATTGTTCCACATCAACAAAGTAGTTGTCAGAGTTTTTATTTAATTCAAATTCACCCACTTCAATCAGTGGATAGTCGCCTTTTGGCCATACTTTGGTCAAATCAAACGGATGATAAGGGACGGTATCTGCCTCAGATTCTGGCATGATTTGCACATACATTTTCCACTTCGGAAAGTCGCTATTTTCGATGGCATCGTACAAATCTTTTTGATGGCTTTCACGATCCGAACCAACCAAATCTGCCGCTTCTGCATCGGTTAAGTTTTTAATGCCCTGCTGCGTGATGAAATGGAATTTGACCCAAAAACGCTCTTTAGCGTCATTCCAAAAACTGTAGGTATGCGAGCCAAAACCATGCATATTTCTGTAAGAAGCGGGAAGACCACGATCACTCATGACAATAGTGACCTGATGGAACGCCTCTGGTAGTAACGTCCAAAAATCCCAGTTGTTGGTCGCCGAACGCATGTTGGTACGTGGATCACGTTTAACGGCTTTGTTTAAGTCTGGGAATTTGCGCGGATCACGGACGAAGAACACAGGTGTATTGTTACCCACCAAGTCCCAGTTACCCTCGTCAGTGTAGAATTTTAAGGCGAAGCCGCGAATGTCACGCTCTGCATCAGCTGCGCCGCGTTCTCCTGCCACCGTACTAAAGCGCGCAAACATCTCAGTCTGCTTGCCAACTTTGCTAAAGATATCAGCACGAGTATATTTAGTAATATCGTTGGTCACGGTAAAGGTACCAAATGCGCCAGAGCCTTTCGCATGCATGCGGCGCTCTGGAATCACTTCACGAACGAAATTTCCGAGTTTTTCATTTAGCCAAATATCTTGTGCCAATAGTGGTCCGCGCTGACCTGCGGTCATGCTATTTTGATTATCAGAAACTGGTGCGCCATTGCCCATGGTGAGCTGGGTCGGTGCGTAAGGACATTTTTTATCGCTCATGGTCATACTCCTTTGAAACATAAATGGATTAAAGTACAAAATCTATTCTGAATAAGCCTCTATCAACATATCCAGAATAGTCGTCAGTTTGCTCGAAAAACGGCGAATTTTTTTCATAGTAATATCTTAATACAGTCATAGTCTGTTGTTAGAGACCATTACAACCGATTACCATTGATTTGTACAATCAATTAATTACATGTTTTAATTTTGTTTTTCAAAATCACTCGACTTGCTTTTGACGCAACCAAATGCCCTTACTGCTGAGAATGATTTTTATTAAGAACAGCAAATATTAGGGCGTGTCCTTAATCTGAACCCTAAACAGTAAATGGGCTAAAAATGGCTAAATGTTTACCATAATTTTTCAAAGTGAATCGACCATATAAAATGTCGCTTAATTAACGACCGATGAGCCATTAGCGCGGCATCGGACGGATGGTGAGAATTTGCTCACTACGACCAAAAGGCCCATACACATCATGCAACACCGCACTGGTCAATCCTATGCCATCAGCGCCATATTGTTGTACTGCCTCGATACCCAACCAACGACCTTTCGGCGCGCGATGCATGTGGATTTGTAAGTCAGTATTGGGAAACATCCATTCTAGTTTAGATAACCCCAGACCTAGGCGCGGTACAACACCATTGGCGGTATCGACCATCCCTAATAAATGCACCAAGTCATCAGTTGGCTCGCCTTCTACCATTTCGACATCATTGGTAATCCATACCATACCACGACCAGGGCGACGCTGCGACTCATCAGCGACCAAGCGCACACTCTCAATAAACCCACCTGGCCAGCCTTTCATATCTTCCCAAACTGGCAACGCTTCAGGCTGATATATCGACTTTTGATCTTCAAGCCCTGCAATCTCGCTAGTGTCTTGGGTTATCAGTCGCCACGCTCTTGCGATGATGGCATCACGACCACGACTGCTCATGACCGCTTCGATCAGCTCAATGGTCTTGCCCGGACGAATACAACGCGTGGTAATGGTAAAATCATCAAGCGGTATTAACCCCAAGATATCAAGGCTGACACGTGCAATACGCATGTTTTCTTGTGGTGCAAAGCTATTTATCTCAGCCGTTAGTAGGCCTGTCGCTGGTGCCATATGCTGCTCGTGCTCGTTCCAAGCACCTTGTGCATGCTTGGTTGGCTGATAATGCGCCACACTGATGCCATTTTCTTGTTGTTCGCGTTTGATAAACTGGTAATAAGCAGTCATAACTATCCTATATTTGGCACTTTCTTTTGTACTTTTTATTGATGGGTAAGCTCTTGTTTTCTTAGCATGAGAATACGGCGCGCTTTTTGTATAAAGAATAATAAGCAGATCATAATCACTGCGAGCACAGCGTAGAAAAAGCTTTTTTCTGCCATGAACTTTATGATGTTCATAAACAGCACAAACACCACTGCTACGGTCACCAACATATTGAGTTTGAGTTGCTTATTGACTTCAGCGAGCGTGGCTTCTGCCAATACAAATCTGGCTTTTGGTTCTTTCATGCGACCTTATCCATGTAAATGATGGTTCATACAAATACTAGGGCCTGTCCTCACTCTCAACCCTAAATGGTAAATGGGCTAAAAATAAGGACACGCCCTAGTTACTTACCAACTTGAGTGACTGGAATGCGTAAGGCTTTAGGCAGACTAAATATCACGTTTTCTTCAATACCTGACAGCTCACTAGGCAAATCACCACCCCAATCTTGCAGCTGCTGTAATACTTCTTGAATCAATACTTCGGGCGCAGATGCACCAGCAGTGACACCGATACTCTGCACACCATCCAACCAACTTTTATCCATCTCACTAGCGTTGTCGATTAAATAAGCACGGCAATTCATACGCTCTGCCAGCTCTCGCAGACGATTGGAGTTTGATGAATTTGGTGAACCGACCACTAGTACCACTTCACAACGACTGGCCAAATCTTTTACTGCATCTTGACGGTTTTGGGTGGCGTAACAGATATCATCTTTACGTGGACCTTGGATACTAGGGAACTTTTCACGCAGCGCATCGATCACGCGGGCGGTATCATCCATCGACAAAGTTGTTTGGGTCACAAATGCCAAACGCTCAGCATTTTGTACCGTCAATGCTGCGACATCGCTTTCATCTTCAACCAAATGAATATGACCACCATGGCGACGGTTAAAGCGCCCCATCGTGCCCTCTACTTCCGGATGTCCTGCGTGTCCAATCAGTATCGCATCCATACCATCTTGGGCAAATTTGGCGACTTCAATATGTACTTTAGTGACTAGCGGACAAGTCGCATCAAACACAGTGATATCACGGCGATCGGCCTCATCTTCAACGGCTTTAGAAACCCCATGAGCAGAGAAAATAACGATAGAGCCGTCTGGTACTTCATGAAGCTCTTCGACAAAGACCGCACCGCGATTGGCCAAATCAGAGACGACAAATTTGTTATGGACCACTTCATGACGGACATAAATGGGTGGCTCAAAACGTGTTAATGCTTCATTAACAATCGCAATCGCACGGTCCACACCAGCACAAAATCCACGGGGATTGGCAAGATAAATTTGCATAAAAAGGCCTATCATTGGATAATTTATAGTTACAACGTATTTTTAAAGCTTTTCGCTCAAAAGTTGCGGCGAAATCAATGCTCTACTTTAGCATAATTTGCTTTTATGACTCTTAGAAAAAGCCGTCTACTCATAGTAATATTTTATGGGCAAACATCAGCCTACTACTTTGAATATTCAACAAATCCTAATAACATAATACAAAACCAGCTTTCACTCACACAAAAGCCGTTTATAATAGTGCCTCTATTATAATTCCTACCGTCATACATGATGGCGTTTCTTCTTTTTTCCAGTCTTTGTTTTTGACTGAGGCCCTACTTAATGTTTTATTAAGACACATTTATTAAAATGTAGGTTACGAGTTACCAAGACACTCTCTATTAGGACAAATTGTATGACAGGTTCATTATTTATTATTACTGCCGCCTCAGGTACAGGCAAAACCTCATTGGTCAAGCAGTTGCTTGCTACCACCAATGACTTGACTGTCAGTGTCTCACACACCACTCGCGCACCTCGTTCTGGTGAGGTCGATGGACATCATTATCATTTTACTGACGTCGATAGTTTTGTAGCAGATATCAATGAAAATAAGTTTTTAGAACATGCTGAGGTGTTTGGCAACTACTATGGTACGTCAGAGCAAAGTGTGCGTGCGCAGCTAGAGGCAGGCGTTGATGTTATCTTGGAGATTGACTGGCAAGGGGCGCTACAAGTCAAAAAAATATTCACTGAAGCCACCATGATTTTTATTTTACCCCCTAGCATTTCCACGTTACGCCAGCGCCTATCAACGCGTGCGCAGGACAGCATGGAAGTTATCGAGCAGCGTTTGGCAGGTGCAGTCACTGAAATGGCACAGTATGTGAATTTTGATTTTGTCATTATCAATGACAATTTTGAAGTGGCTTTGACTGAGCTAAAGGCGATTATTGTGGCTGACAGACAGACACTTAGTCGCCAGCAGCAGCGCTATCATCGCACGATTAGCAACTTGCTAAACGCTCCCGCAGAAGAGTAAACTAAGCACGAGCAGTTAATCTCATAAGCAGATATAAAAAGCAACTACGCGACTTGGCAAAAAATGCTATAATATCTGGCTATCCCCCTTTATATTTTTGATATTATTTTTATTGAGTGGCGGGCAAGGTCCGTGACTAATAAAAACAACCGAGGTAGCTATATATGGCACGAGTGACGATTGAAGATTGTTTGGATAATGTTGATAATCGCTTTGAGCTAATTTTGGTCGCAAGCAAGCGCGCCCGTCAATTGGCCAAAGGTATTGCCGAGCCGTTGGTTGACGTTGATAACGACAAACCTACCGTACTTGCCTTACGTGAAATTGCCGCTGGCAAAATCACTCGCGATATTCTAAATCAGCCAGAGCACAACTTTGCTACGAGCTCATTAGATTTAGCATTGTCAGGTGACCACAGCTTCTAATAAGCTGTTTTGATAAGATGTCACTTATAAAGCTAATAGCGGCTTGTAAGTTAAACATACATCTTGATCGACAATAGAAACCACAGCATAGGCTGTGGTTTTTTGGTTGTAATTATAACGTATTGGCTGTTTTGGCAACCGCTTATCTCCAAAACAGACCGTTGAGTCAAAATTTTTCATCGCCTACTCGCTTATCAGTTGACATTGAATGCGATTTGCGATTAATTAGAGAATGGCGTACTCATCTTCAATTTTGGTACGATAGATCGTCATTCAGCCACCATTTGCTTTGGTAAGTGGTCCAATCAGTAGGTCATGGAAAATAGGATCATCATTTTATGAGTCAAACCCTACCCAAACTCAGTCATCACCTCGTCGATGACGCTCAATATAACTTACTGCGTTCAGTAGGTTATCTCACTGCTGCTGATCGCCGTGATATTGTTGATGCCTGTGAGTTCGGAGATATTGCGCACATCAAAGACAAGCGCAAATCAGGGGAACCTTATATCACGCATCCAATCGCTGTTGCCGAGATACTTGCCGGCTTTCGCTTAGATCGAGATACGATTATCGCCGCGATTTTGCATGATACGGTCGAAGATACTGAAGTGAGTGATGAGCAAATCAAGCAGCGTTATGGCGACGTTGTGTCAAGGCTGGTTGATGGTGTGACTAAGCTAAAGTCATCCTCACACAATAAGCAGCAAAACAAAGCAGCCACCTTTCATAAAATTTTGACTGCCACACTCGCTGACCCACGTGTATTGATTATCAAGCTGGCTGACCGCCTGCATAATATGTCTACACTTGACGCTGTTCGTCCTGAAAAACAGCGCACAACGGCTCAAGAGACCTTGGACTTTTATGTCCCATTTGCACGCTTGATGGGTCTGAATGATATTGCCGATTATATCGAGGTATTGTGTTATCGCAATCTTGATTATGATATGTACAACAAGCTGTCTGATAAGTTGCTACAACACGGACTTGGGCGTAACTTTCAAAGAGAAGCCATTCATCGTTACCTAAGTATCGTTCTAAACAACTTAGGGCTCAATGGGCTGGTCAAAGTTTTAGACAATCGAGTGGTCATATATCGTCAGTTTTTCCGCAACCGTGGTGAGGTTAGCGCACTACTACGGCATTATGCGTTTGAGATTGTCCTCGACAATATCGAAGCATGTGACAAACTGGCCTATTATTTGATCAAAAAATATCAGATTGATGATACCCATATTGCTGATAATATTCGTCGGCCGCTACCAGGTGGCAATCAGTCACTTACCCTCATCTATGAGCGTGATAATGATGTGGTAAAAGTAACCATTCTGACCAAGCAAATGCAAAGTGCCGCTAGACTTGGTGTCATCGGTGCTGAACACGCCTCCGATGTGAGTCAATCTGTCATCCAAGCGTCGTTACGCAACATGAAAGACTTGGTCGATGAAGACAATCTGAATGAAAACAGTCCTGATTTTTCGGCAGCAGTTTCTACCATTAATGAGCTGATGGATTATCTGCATTCCAGTAAAATCATTTGCTATAGTCCTCAGGGCCGTGCTTATGAGCTACCACAAGGAGCAACGGCTCTCGACTTTGCCTACGCCGTTGGGCCGATGATCGGTAACGTTGCCGTTGGGGCAAATATCGACGGTAAAGCTGCAAAACTTGGCACCGTGGTAAAAAATGGCCAGTCAGTTGAGATAGAAGTAAACAGTCATTCAGAACCAAAAGCGGAATGGTTGGGGTTTGTGGTGACCAATAAAGCACGTGAAGAGATTTTACGTTGGTTTAAAGACCTGTCTACCGCTGACAAACAACACCATGGTCGGCAGGCATTGGATCGTGCGCTCAAAACTCACCAAAAGGGTTTTGATGACTTAACAGAGGCAGACTGGAAAGATCTGACTGAATGGCGCGGATTGACCGAAAAAGATGCCTTATTTGAGCAAATAAGCTCAGGCACGCTACTCCCACAATTGGTAGTGACTCGTTTGTTTAGCGATGAGCTGAGTGACCTACAGGCAAAAGTACATAGCGCTGATATGACCCAACCACAACAGCTCATTGCGAATGCTGCTGGCGTTGAGCTTGATTTTGCCAATTGCTGTCACCCGATATATGGTGACCCTATCGTGGGACATTTATCACGCCATGGTTTGGTCGTTCATCGACATAAATGTTTTTCGCTGGATGAGATTCGTAAAGACAATCCTTATCAGGTTATCCAACTGCGTTGGCGCAATGACCATGCGGTCAAACAAGGTGACATCGGTGAGCACGACCTAAAAAACAGCGGCAAAATCCGTTTTCCTGCCTATTTGAAGCTATCTATTGCACTTAGTGATGAACAAATCAGTGAAGTTATCTATCACTTACGACAGCTAAATATGGGTGTCGAGACCGTTGATGTTCGTAACAGTGATACCATCATTCACATCGTTGTACGTAGTCGCAACCATTTAGCACAGGGAATCCGAGAGCTACGCTCACTGCTAGGTTTCCCTAACATTATACGGTTATATCAATTATAATAAGCGTATTTGCATTACGCATAATAATAGTGATGCAAATGCAAATAGCTGAAGTAGGCAACACATCTTCCAGCGATTTTCCAAACGTCAAATAATAATAGATAGAATTGCTGTTCTTATATAGCAATGGTTCTATTATTAATGGTAAATCAATCACATAAAATATAAAAGGGATATATCATGACTCGTCAAACCATCCAAACGGATAAAGCACCTGCAGCTGTTGGCACCTATTCACAAGCCGTCAAAGTCGGTAATACTGTCTATATTTCAGGTCAGCTTGGTTTTGATCCTGACACGATGGAGCTGAGAGAAGGTTTCAAAGCACAGGCTGAGCAAGTATTTGAAAACATCAAAGCTATCTGTGAAGCAGCTGGTGGCAGTCTAAATGACGTGGTTAAATTCAACGTATCTTTAACTGACTTAAGTGATTTTGCCGTATTAAATGAAGTATTCGTTGCCAATTTGAGCGAGCCATATCCTGCCCGCGCGGCAGTACAAGTAGCGGCCCTACCTAAAGGTGGCGTGGTCGAAATCGAGTCTATTCTATATATTGAATAAGACGATATGGAGCTTGTCATTAAGCACTGATGTTTTACGTTAAACAATAATAAGCTTAGCATCATGCTAAGCTTATTGGTCTCTGTCCCTTTATTTTGACATAACATTAACCTGATAAGACTGCGAAGCCGTTTATGTTGGTACAAGTTGCTCTACCTGTCCCCCTATATCGGGTGTTTGACTATAGCCTACCAGCAGTTAAGCTTGCTTCGCCAAACAGTCCGATGCCGCAAATTGGTAGCCGTGTCGAAGTGTCTTTCGGTCGCCAGACTCTAATCGGTATCGTTGTCGCGCAAATCTCCGAAGCAGATAGCAGCGTACCACTCAATAAGCTCAAACCTATCAATAAATGCCTAGATGCTGAGCCGATTTTGGACGCCAGTATGCTAAAGCTCGCCTATTGGCTGGCACGTTACTACCACTACCCACTCGGTGACGTGTTAGCGGTTACGTTGCCAACCCTCGTGCGTCAAGGCAAACCCTTAGATCTGCTGATTACTCATTGGCGAATTTTGCCCCATATCACTGATGACGACTTTCGTGCCAATGCAAACAAACAAAAGCAGCAGTTCGACATGTTAAAGCTGCATGGTCAGCATGGCGCAAGTGAAGATGTGTTGCTATTAGAAGGTATGCAGCGAGCATTTCTAAAAACGCTAGAAGAGAAAGGTTTGGTCGAGCGCTATATTCAGCCAAAACAAGCCCCTTCTCCCATTAAACTGGCAAAAATGCCACTTGATCTTAATGATGAGCAGAAGCTTGCTGTCGACGCTATTATTGCTGCACACGAATCCGATACTTATACTGGTTTTTTGCTCAACGGCATTACTGGTAGTGGTAAAACGGAAGTCTATCTGCAAGCGATGCAAGCTGTCCTAGAAGCAGGCAAGCAAGTTTTGATTCTAGTGCCTGAGATTGGACTCACACCGCAAACGCGTGCACGATTTGCCAGTCGATTTGCCGCCCATATTGTGTTGCTACACTCAGGTATGAACAACACCCACCGTTTACAAGGATGGCAAGACTGTCGTACTGGTCATGCACAAATCATCATCGGTACACGCTCATCAATACTGTATCCCTTTGCCGATTTAGGCTTGATCGTCGTTGATGAGGCTCATGATGGCTCGTATAAGCAACAAGACACTCTGCGTTATCATGCCGCTGACGTTGCGCTCTATCGAGGCTTGCAATACAACATCCCCGTCGTGCTTGGCACAGCAACCCCCTCGCTTGAGCATCTAAAATTGGTCGATGATGGCAAGCTTGTAGAGTGTCAACTGCTTACTCGTCCTGGTAATGCCAAGCCTGCAACCATGCAGCTCATCGATGCTCGTCTACAAAGCACCCATCAGCAAACACAAGATGACGGTGCACGTTATGATACTGGACTGACGGACGCCATGATCGGGGCAATACGGCAAACGCTAGAAGCGGGCGATCAGGTATTGATATTTTTGAATCGTCGTGGCTATGCGCCTGTGTTATTGTGCGAGGCGTGCGGTTGGCAAGCAGACTGTCCGCGCTGTGACGCTCACCTGACCGTTCATTACAATAGCCAATCTCAGCGCAACAGTTATTCAGGTAGCTCTTATTTAAAATGCCACCATTGCGATTGGCAAGCTTATATTCCTACCGTATGCCCTGATTGCGGCAGCGAAAATCTAGATGCCAAAGGCATGGGAACGACAAGGCTCAGCGAAAATCTGCATGCGATTTTTGCCAATCCCCAAACCAGCAAAGCGCTGTATCCCATCATCCAAATCGACCGTGATACCACAAGGCGTAAAGACAGCTGGGAAAACATCTATCAACGTATCAACGAAGGCACGCCTGCTATATTGGTCGGTACACAAATGGTCGCCAAAGGTCATCACTTTCCCAACGTCACGCTGGTCTGCTTACCCAATGCCGATCGTGGATTTTTATCCGCAGATTTTCGCTCACCAGAGCATACCGCACAGCTCATGATTCAGGTGGCTGGCCGTGCTGGTCGAGGTGACAAAGCTGGCCGCGTATTGATTCAAACTCTACAACCTGATAACGAGCTATTATTAAAACTGGTCAAAGATGGCTACTTGTCATTTGCGCGCGAGCTGTTACAAGAGCGTAAGATGATGGGCTTACCGCCTCATAGCCATGCTGCACTCATACGCTGTGAAGGCAAGACATTGGCAGCCACGACTCAAGCGCTCAAAGATGCCATTGCCCATTTACCAAGCGCACATAATCTCGCTGTCCTCGGCCCCATTGATGCACCCATGAGCAAAAAGAATAGCCGCTATCATGCACAACTTTTACTGTTGGCCAAAGACCGTCGGCAGTTACACCATGTGTTAGCGCAATGGTGGCAGCCAGTGCTTGCTCTACCAAGTGCCAAATACCTCAAGCTCACCCTAGATATCGACCCTGTTGGTTGGTAATCCAAATGCCACGAATATAAAAACGCATTGAACCTCACCATACCTCTTTACACCTGCCTGCATTATGTTTACTTCGTCGTTACAGCTTCTCAGGCTTGGCTATGTTAAATTTATCATCAGCAAATAGTAGGCGATAAGAGGTCTACGGCCGCTCTACCCGCAGTGAACATCGGTTACTTAACGCAAATATCAGCGAATTTGAGTATTGTTATGAATCAAAACGAGCCAAACTCTGAAGAGCACAAACACAAGCAGAATCACAATAATGGTGCTGATTTGCCTAAACATCTGCGCGAAGATGATGAAAACAACTACACTCATGACAATCAAGGCCGTCACGATCATGACGAGCACCTAGAACAAACAACCGCAGCGCGAGATACCAAAGGCTATCAGCGTACCTTGCTGTTTAGCTTTGTGATTATTACAGGCTACATGTTCGTTGAGGCCATTGGCGGCTGGCTCACTGGCAGTTTGGCACTATTATCAGATGCGGGTCACATGCTCAGTGATGCAATCGCCCTTGGTGCCACCTTAATGGCCTTCAAAATTGGTGAAAAAGCAGCCACTCATCAAAAAACCTTTGGCTATAAACGCTTTGAAATTTTAGTCGCTACGGTCAATGGTGCGACACTTGTCATAATCGCCTTGATGATTTTTTATGAAGCGATTAAACGCTTTAACTCACCGCCAGAAATTGCCACCCAAGGCATGCTTATCGTTGCGACTATCGGTATGCTGGTGAATATTTTGGTGGCATGGCTGATGCACCGAGGCAGTCAAGGTGACGAGTCACATGGTCATAGTCATGGAACAGACAATCCCAAAATAACAGAGGAAAAATCTGATAATAAAGCACCCGTTAACCTCAATATGCAAAGTGCTTATTTACATGTATTGAGTGATTTGATGGGGTCAGTTGCTGCAATTATTGCAGCGCTACTCATGATGGGTTTTGGTTGGGTATGGGCAGACGCAGTGGCATCAGTAATCGTTGCCGTTCTGATTCTCTTTAGTGGTTATCGTGTTGTACGTGATTCCGTACATATCTTGATGGAAGGGACGCCCGAAAATATATCGCTAACGACTGTCGAGGAAAAACTGGTCGCCCACCCACAGGTACAAAAGGTCCATGACCTACATGTGTGGAGTATCACCAGTGGTCTCAATGCACTCTCTTGTCACGTCGTGGTTGATGGTGAGATGAGCATTCATGAATCAAGCATATTGATTACCAATTTAGAAAAAAGCTTACTGACGCTTGGCATCCATCACGCGACTATTCAGGTCGAAAGCTCGTCTCATCCGCAGAATATCTCACATAGCGATGCATTGGTCTGTGACATCTCCGAACAAGCCGCTGATAGCAACAGTCACATTGGTCACACCCATTAATGATAAACGATATGCTGAACTTCGCCCATGTAGATGACTATCGAGTGGATTGAAACCACGCCCTAGCTGTCATACAAAATCAAAACTCAAGGTTCGATAACGTTGAAACAGTCATGATTTTTTATAGCATGACTTTTGATAGATTTTTGCTTTATTCGATTTAAAAAATTCAAGTCCAAGAACGCTTATGTGGTTATAATGACTACTATAACGTTCTGTTTAACACCTCAGCTCATTTTGATAACCATATTTTTTGGTATTTTTCACTCTATCTATTGATGATATAACACTATGTCTAGACGCTCAGCACCCTTTGTCGCCCCAGACTATATCGATGATCCTGCATCAAAAGATGGCAAAAAACACGCCAAAGTTTTGTTATCGACATTGCAAGAAGACATTGCAAACTTTCGTAATGAACAGTTTCCGCCTGATATTTTGCGACAAATTCGCGATATGCCTATCTACGAAGGTAACTTAGCCGAAGTCCAAACGTATCAGCAGTGTTGGCAAAATCTGCTTGAGCGCGCCAAGGATTTTTATCCAGCGGCCAACATGCCACCTGATTATCTGCCACTGCCAGCCAGCCTTGAGATACCGCAATTTATCTATCATGTTCAGCGTCTACATTTAACTAAGACACGCGCTAAAGAATCCAAAAGCTTTGGGTCAGTAGGTGCTCTCACCGATAAGTGTGGTCAATATACGGATGATGAAACTGAGCGCATGACAGCGGTGTTAGACAATGATGACGAAGCACGACTGGTGGCGCATCGTGAATTTATTGATTTGCGTGCTTATGTTTTTTGCCGCGATAGTAAGGGCGAGATGCTAGAACCTGAGCGGGTACGCTTTTATCGTACTGGTCTCATTGTACATGCCCTGCCTGATTTCAAGATTGTTGATAGTCGACAGACACCGCGTAAACGCCGCAATGATGCTTATAACAATCCGCTTGCAGACAATGGTGTGTGGAAAGTTTATCGTAAAAAATAACGTCTGTTAATGCGATATTATTTAGGACTTGTTCTCAATCTGAACCCTAAACGGTAAATGGGCTAAAAACGGCCAACTCTTTGCCACACTGATGTTAATTACTTCGACTTTATATTGTTTATTTTATTCCAATCTCTAAGGAGCCCAGATGTTCGCTGCCGCCGCCGGCTCACCAAACCTAATGTTGCAAGCCACTATCTTTTTGGGAGCAGCATTGCTCTTTGTTCCTCTTGGTAAACGTTTTGGTATTGCAACGGTCTTAGGCTATCTCATCACAGGGCTCATATTGGGCCCCAGTGGCTTAGATGTGGCAGGCGACGCTGAAAGTCTATTGCACTTTTCAGAGTTTGGCGTGGTCATGCTGCTGTTTATTATCGGGCTAGAGCTGCAGCCTTCACGGCTTTGGGCACTGCGACGCTCTATATTTGTATTGGGCGGTTTGCAAGTCGGTCTGACTGGTACGCTACTCATGTGGCTTTTACATCAGTTTTTCTCCTTACAGCTAGATACCGCCTTTATCGTTGGTTTTGGTTTAGCCCTGTCTTCTACCGCATTTGTGCTACAGATATTGACTGAAAAACAGCAGCTTTCAAGCACGCATGGGCGAGAAGCCTTTACCATTTTATTATTTCAAGACATTGCAGTTATTCCATTGTTGGCGGTCATTCCGTTTTTATCAGGGGTGCGTGAACAAAGCTACGATTTGATTTATTTTGGCAAAGTATTTGCGGTTTTTGCAGGCCTTATTTTTGCCAGCCGTTATGTGGTTCGACCCTTCTTTAAATTTGTGGCCTCCAGCGGTGCGTCAGAACTACTAACAGCGGTCGCGCTATTTATCGTGATGGGTGTGTCTATTTTGATGGGACAAATCGGTCTATCAATGGCGTTGGGCGCATTTTTGACAGGCGTATTGCTCGCCGATTCTGAATATCGCCACGAGTTAGAAGCCAGTATCGAACCTTTTAAAGGATTGCTCTTAGGTCTGTTCTTTATGTCGGTCGGTATGCTTACCGACGTCAAACTCATTTTGGCAGAACCCATCTTTATTATTGGCTGTGCGCTCGCCTTGATGTTTATCAAGTTTGCAGTGATTGCAGGTATTGCAAAAGTGTCGGGCAATCGCTGGCCGACCAGCATCAGATTGGGCGTGACATTGGCTCAAGGAGGTGAATTTGCCTTTGTCCTATTCAGTGTCGCCACTGCCCAAAATGTCTTACGTCCCGAGCTTGCCAATACCCTTAACCTTGTCGTTACCATCTCAATGGCGCTAACGCCTCTGGCATTTTTGTTATTAGAAAAAATAGGCGAACCGTTATTCGCCAAGAGCAAACCGAGCCGCGAATACGACACCATTCCAGATCATGAGCATCAGGTCATTATTGCGGGCTTCGGCCGCGTCGGTCAGATTATTGGCCGTGTACTGCGCATGCATAATATCGAATTTACCGCCATTGAACGCTCTGCAAACCGAGTAGATTTCGTTCGCAAATTCGGTAACCAAGTTTATTACGGTGATCCAAAAAACCCTGAAATTCTGCGGGCTGCCGGTATTCAAAAGGCACGGGTTTTTATTCTCGCCATCGATGACTTAGAACGCTCCATCACGACCGCTCAATATTTGCGTAAAAACTATCCCGAGTTAATTGTATTGGCAAGAGCCCGCGATCGTCAGCACTATTACCGCTTGCGTGAGGTTGGCGTGCGGCACATTTGGCGTGAGACTTATCTGTCGTCTTTGGACATGTCACGCGAATCGCTACAGTTATTAGGTATCTCACCAGAAAAAGCGCGTGAGACAGTGCAAACATTCCGTGATTATGATGATGATTTGATTGAACGTCAGCAAGCCATTTATGATGATGAAGCCAGCATGATTGAGTCGGCGCAGTCAGCGATGGCAGAGCTTGAAAGCCTGTTTGATGAAGACATTGGCAAAGCACGTAAGATGGATTTGACTGATTTTTACGAGGCATTAAAGAGCCAAGCAACACCAGTTGATGAAAAGGATGATATTGCAACGGACTCTAAGCATTAGCTCTCAGTACTAGCAACATCTACAAGCACTCGTGAAATACAGCCCCTAATCAGCCATGCAGTTTTTAGGGGCTTGTTTTTTATTCAGTGAGCTGGTGCAATCCCAATTATCACTGTCTGGTATATGATAAAAGACCAGCGTCTGCTCGTTTAAGTAGCGTATTGGAAACGTCACGTTCTGAATCGTTGCCACTACCGCGCAGTCGGTTTCTGTCACTCCAGCAGCTTGAGCATCGACATGCATGCGTATCTGCTGCTGGTCGGTGCTGAGAGGCAAATCTACTGGACACTGCCCCGTCTGCTGATAAATCAATGCCACTCGGTTTTGGGCGTTCTTCGCAATATTATAAGCATCAAACAACACTTCATTTGCTTTTGGCTTAGCGATAATAGGCAAAAACTGCACCTTAATGACCAATAGCGAAAATGCAAAGAAACCAAACCCTAATGCCAATCCAAACAAACTAACGCTACCCTCTCTTTGCAGATGCGCCTTCTGTGCTGCCTCATCTCGCGGATGATCATTTATCGCATCAGCGATCTCACGCCTTGCCATTCGGTAGTAATACGCATCAGTCCAGCGTGCCACCATAAACGACCAAAATAGCCAAATAACAGCAGCAATGCCGATACGTGTTGCCATCTGATAAGCATCAGGTACGTAAGACATCGCTACAAACTCAAAGGCGACTAGCACCAGTGCCACATTTAGCTGAATAAAAGACCACCCTGCGACACTATAGACGATCGCATCCATATAGCGCTTGCGATATAGCAACCAAGGAAAAGTGATAAAAAACGCAGCCCAATGCCATTTTGGTGACAGATAACCTTGCTGATCGAATTGTTCAAAACGTTTGAGGTAATAACGCTGGGTACGATTACCGATGAACCATTCATCCAATTGCTTGCGCTTGGCAGGCGTTAATGACTCTTGATAAAAGGGTGGCGGTGAATCCGTTTCGATAAATAACATGGCAACACGCTCTGCTTACTGACTCTTAGAAAAAGCATTTAAAAGATACCATTATATGATAACGCCAAAACCCGTGTGTAACATAGAGAAACCACAGCACCGACCAGCAAACACGCTAAAATAGGATTGTCCGTTCACAGTTGTATCGATTTAACTTATAATAAGCAAACATCACCCACCTAATTAAGCCTTACGAATCCTATGAGTCAACATTCTGATATCAATGACAACGTCAATAGTACCGACACTACTGATGAGCAAACCCTTAATAGCACGAGCGAGCCTATCGATATTGATACCAGCGCCAGCCACGAGATAGAGCCTACCTCTGATAAACACATCCGCATCGTCAATACATTCATGAAGCGCCGTACGCACATGAACAAAAACGCTGAGCTTGCATTAACTGCTCCAGAGTTTTCTGAGTATTTGGTCAATAACAGCTTTGGTGATGGCGACCTTACCGGTATTGACAACCTACGCACGCTATTCGCTGATAGTCCCAACGGCCCAGAGGCGCCTCTTACGGTAGAGATTGGCTTTGGCTTGGGTGATTCATTTATTGAGATGGCAGCGGCAGAGCCTGAACGCAATTTTATTGGTGTAGAGGTGCATGAGCCTGGTATTGGTAAATGTGCTTATATGGCTGGTACGCAAGGCTTGCGCAATGTGAAAATCATCAATGGTGATGCCATACAATTGCTTAAGCAACTACCAGAAAACCATATCGACCGTATTCAGCTTTATTTTCCTGATCCATGGCAAAAGAAGCGTCACTACAAGCGTCGTTTCGTCAGTCCTGAACGTATGACCATCGTTACGCGCAGCTTAAAACAAGGCGGCTGGTTCCATACAGCAACTGACTGGGAACATTATGCGTTTTGGATGGTTGAAGTGTTGGATGGTTTTGCTGGATTGACCAATCAAGCAGGCGCAGGCAATTTCACTGACCGTCCTGACTTTCGTCCAATGACCAAGTTTGAGCGTCGTGGCCTCGACCGTGGGCATGGTGTGTGGGATTTGATCTATATCAAAGACTGATTAATACAGCTCTACTTTTAAGTGTTTTGACAAAGCGGCTATCTGATGTAGCCGCTTTTTTGTACCGCTTTATCTATCACTCTATCCGCTAGACATTCTATCCATAAGTATGTTTAGTCGCATGTCAGCCATATTTCTTGCGTCATACTCCTGACTTTTAATACCTATAATATGAGTAGACGTAAAAAAAGATAAAGTAATGGTATGTGAAACATAGTGTTTACAGTACCGTTTATAGACAAAACAACATGCGTATCGTGATTAAAAAAGAAATGGCGTATGAGATTTTGATATTAATTATCTACGTAAACATATGTAATACAAGGCCTTAGAGAGTTCTCCCCATAACCTGTGGATAACCCTGTGCATAAGTCACTACTTGACAAGTATATGGCTAAGTAACTTAAAGGATAAGGTAAAATCGTTCATTTTTTGTACAATTTATAAATCCTTTAAAATCAATATCTTAAATTAAATCTGCACACATAAAAAATTATTTTAAATATCTTTTAAAATAATTCAATTATTCATAATGTTTCACAATCAATAAAAACACCCCCTTTATTTATTGTGGACAATTCACAAATCTATTGACAAATAGAGCCATTATCGGGTTCAAAATTACGACTACCCACGTCATCTTGTTTGCAAATTTTCCGTCTAATACCACACGACATATAGTGTCGCTTAGCATCGCTCAACGCTCATTATAGTGCGTTGCTTTTGCTATAATTACCCTATCAAATCAGCAGCGTTAAGAAATTGCGTCAAGTAATTAGCAGGCAAAGTCTGACTTAAAAACAACGATAACGGTGGCTAACTGCGAACTTATTTTTACTTCTCTCGCTATTTAATTTTACTGTATAGTAGAACGACACAGTCGATACTACTACCGATAACAGTCATGTGACAACCTATTTTTCGATAAAACAGCCAAACACGCCCTACTAACTTCATAACAATCAGTATGCGCTTACCCAAAATTTCAACAGTACCAATATTTTATCTATAGCATCAATTTAACTACCAAAAACAAGGAATCCAATATGGACGACAATAAAGCCAAAGCCCTCAAAGCGGCATTAGGTCAAATTGAAAAGCAATTTGGTAAAAACACCATCATGCATTTAGGCGATGACGCAGCCATCATGGATGTCGATGTGGTCTCAACAGGCTCATTAGGCCTAGATATTGCCCTTGGGATTGGTGGCCTACCAAAAGGCCGTATCGTTGAGATTTACGGCCCAGAGAGCTCAGGTAAAACGACCATGACCCTGCAAGCCATCGCAGAGTGCCAAAAGCAAGGTGGTACCTGTGCCTTTATCGATGCTGAGCACGCGCTTGACCCTGTCTATGCTCGCAAACTGGGTGTAAACACTGATGAGCTACTACTCTCTCAGCCTGATAATGGTGAGCAAGCGCTTGAAATTACCGATATGTTGGTTCGTTCAGGGGCCATCGACATGATCGTTATTGACTCAGTTGCAGCCTTGACGCCGCGTGCTGAGATTGAAGGCGAGATGGGCGACTCACACATGGGCCTGCAAGCACGTCTGATGAGCCAAGCACTACGTAAGATTACAGGTAATGCCAAACGCTCTAACTGTATGGTGGTCTTTATTAACCAAATCCGTATGAAAATCGGTGTTATGTTTGGTAGCCCTGAGACCACTACTGGTGGTAACGCGTTGAAGTTCTACGCCTCTGTACGCATGGACATTCGCCGTATTGGCGCAGTTAAAAATGGTGATGAAATCATCGGTAACCAGACCCGTGTGAAAGTCATCAAAAATAAAATGGCACCTCCATTCCGCCAAGCCGAATTTGAAATCACTTACGGCGAAGGTACCAATCACTTAGCCGAAGTCATTGATTTGGGCGTTGAGATTGGAGCCGTTGGTAAAGCAGGCTCTTGGTACAGCTATGGCGACGAAAAAATCGGTCAAGGTAAAGCCAATTCTGTACTATTCTTAAAAGAGAATCCTGCGATTGCTCAAGAAATCGAAGATAAGATTCGCGACGAAAAACTTGGGTCAAAAAAGAGTGCCAAAGATAAAAAGACTGACGAAGCCAAAGAAAAACCAGGCGCTGAACCTGTACAATAACGGAACGATCAATAACTGTTATCAATTATCATGATTTATTATGAAAATTAAAACCTTAGCTGAAATACTCGCTGAATCGGACACCGATTCAGCGAGTTCTCCTAACACCAAACCAAAAAAGCCTGCTAAGCACTCATACAAAGATGAGCCGCACAAACCTCGTAAAAATGGCAAGCGACCTACCTATTCAAATAAAAATAACGCTATAGTTAATGACTTATCAACTAATGACTCGTTAATTAGTGGCTCGTTAATTGGTGATTCTACTACTGATATAGACTCGGGCGACCCACTCTTATCTTCCTCTATCAATCAAAAAACATCCAAATCTAAAAAGCGTCAGAAACGTGAAAAACGCTTTCATCCAGCGGCTAATTTTAGCCCTGAGCCTAGTGATGTGCCTACTTATCTGCCACCTGAAGCGCAAAGTATTAAAGAGATGCTAGCAGAGGTCAAACACAGCATTCATGGAGATGAGACAGATAATAGCTTAGCAACAGATACTGGTCGTAGCACTGATCCGTCTTTGAGAAAATCAAAAAATGAAGCTGAGCTTTCGACTATTGATGATAACGACATAGACAATCAAAACGATAATATACCAGCTGCCCTCAAAGCTTATTTGCGTACACCTGAACAAAAACAAGCAGAGATCGATGCGATTAAAGCCGAAAGCCGCTTACGTTGGTTGGCATTTTATTATTTATCGCGCCGTGAATATGGCAAATCTGAGCTGAAACAAAAACTCATCGATAAGGAACAAAATCCAGAGAAAGTTGATGCGCTCCTTGATGAATTTGAGGAGAAAGGCTATCAAAGCGATTACCGCACTACTCTGATGCTAATACGTGAAAATATTCGTAAAGGCCGTGGGCGCGGTCGTATTAAGCAAGAATTTTATCGTAAGAAAATTGCTATGCCTGGTAATATCGATGAGCTAATCGATATGGCAAATGCAGAGTCAGAGGAATTTAGCGAATTTGTAGATGACAATGATGACAACTTAGTCGATGGCGTAGATTGGCTGAAACTGGCCGTCACAGCACGTACCAAAAAATACGGCGATGACATACCTGTTGAGCAAAAAGACAAAGCCAAGCAGCTACGGTTTCTACAATATAGAGGATTCAATACTGATATATGTTTTGCCGCGCTCAACTATACGCTAGACACGTTAGATGAGCGTTTTTAGCCAACACTCACCTATATATTGACTAGGGCGTGTCTTCATTTTAAAAGTAGTACAAGGCAACCGAGTGTAGATGTATATTAAATACTTCAAGCGAAGTTAACGCAGTAATACTTTTATAGTGGAATAACTATAGATTTAGATGACTGATTAATAATAACCAAGTACTTTCCACCAAATTAAACCAGCACCTATCCAAATGACTAAGTTAACCACGCTCATAATCGCACCAATGCTCCACCACTCTTTCAACGTCACATAGCCAGAGTTAAAAATCACAGGAGCTGTGCCAGTCGCATAATGGGTCAACGTCATCATGATATTACCCGCGGCAGCTAAGATTAAAGCATATAACATTGGCGGCGCGCCTAGTGTCAGGCCAACTGCGTAGAATGCTGCAAATAGTGCGGTAATGTGGGCTGTAGTACTAGCGAAAAAATAGTGTATATATAGATAGACTAAGGTCAGAATTGTCACTGCACCTATCCAACCTACCCCAGTCGTCCCAATGAGAGACTCAATATTACCTGCGAACCAGCTAATCAAACCAAGCTTGTTCAGATAAGCGGCCATCATAATCAGTGCACCGAACCAAATAATGGTATCCCATGCAGACTTCTCTTTTAGAATGTCATCCCACGTCAATACGCCAGTCAATATCAATGTCGTCAAGCCAATAAAGGCGGTTGTGGTGGCATCAACGCTATACTGCTCACCCAAAATTAACGCAGGAATATTCGCCCACAATACCAACATAAGACCAAATACACCGAGCATTATTTTTTCGTGGGTGCTGATTTTACCCATTTCTGTCAGATTATCTTTTGCGAAGTTTTTGGCATCAGGTGTTGCTTTGACATCAGGAGGATAAATTAGGTAAATAACTAATGGCATGACGATCAGACAAAGCATACCAGGGATAAACATCGCCACTGCCCATGTCGTCCACGACAGCTGAATATCGCCACCCGTCGCTTTATTCACCAACTCTACGACTAAAGGATTGGGCGCAGTAGCAGTAATAAACATACCAGAAGTAATAGGATTGGCGTGATAATTCACCATCGCTAAATAGCGACCAATTTTATTTTGAGTCCCTTCTTCTGGTGTCGAATGAAAGCTTTGCGCAATGGATTTCATAATGGGATGAATAATACCACCACCACGCGCCGTATTAGACGGTGTAATGGGTGCGACCATTAGCTCAGCAGCGGCCAAGGAATAAGCCACGCCAATGGTTTTTTTACCAAAGATAGAAATGAAATAATAAGCGATACGGCGACCTAAGCCTGTCTTTATCAACCCACGCGATATCATGACCGCAATACCAATTAGCCAAATCAGAGGGCTTGAATAGCTTGATAACGCATCGCTAATGGCTTGCTTTGGACTATCGCTTGTGACGCCTGTCAGTGCCACTAAAGTCACGGCAATAATGGCAATGGCACCAATCGGTAATACCTTGCCTATAATGGCAACAATGGTCGCGATGAATAGTGCCAACATATGCCACGCTTCTGGTGTGACACCCGTCGGCACTGGGATAACAAACCAAATTATCAAACCGACTAAAATAGCGATAGCCGCTTGAACAGGCTTAAATGGCATAAATAATAATCCTTATAAAATTATTGAACGAACAAATGGATATATCTTTCATTCAATACTCTTAGTGTGACAGGTATTACCGTCATCACTTAAGTTGTCGTCTTAGCTATTTTATAAGACTTATAGAACCCTTACGTTATTGTTTACTGTTTTTAACATATCTATTTAGATTAAAAGACAAGTTAATGACAACTGTTCTGTCAAATAGGGTACATATATACGTGATAAAAAAATAGCCCATCTAGTGACGGGCTATTTTTTATTATGTTTTCATCGATATGTCTAGGGCGTGTCCTCATTTTAAAAATGGTGATAAAAATGAGATAAATTGCCGTCAAACGAGGAAAATAGTGCAGAT